>JAOZTW010000934.1 GCA_029938985.1 Bacteroidales bacterium
TAGAATTAAAGTTTACCTTTGTAAATGAGCATTTTAATATTTCAAAAGTAACAAAAAAATTAATACTTGTGAAAAAAGCAAAGTTAATCTACACCTAAATCGTTAATAGTTTGTTATATTATGCCATAGAAATTGGAAAATAATACGTTTGGAAACTAATTTATCAGTTTCCGAACGTATTATTTTCCAATTCCTTAACTCATTTTTTCAAATATTATTGCACAATTTAGGTTACAAAGTTATTTAAATTTTATAATAAAATAAAATAAAATGGTAAAAAATATTTCAGTTTCAATTATTCAAACAAATATTGTTTGGGAAAATAAAGAAATGAACTTAAAAATATTATCAAAAAAAATTGCTAAGGTAAAAGATATTAGTGACTTAGTTGTTCTTCCAGAAATGTTTAATACTGGATTTTCTTTAAAACCAGAAAAAAATTTTGAAACTATTGATGGCAACACAATTAAATGGTTAAAAAAACAAGCAATTGAGAGAAAAATTGCTATTGCAGGTAGTCTAATAATAAAAGAAAATAACAACTTTTTTAATAGATTTGTTTTTGTATATCCAAATGGTGAGATTAAATTTTATGATAAAAGACATTTATTTAGAATGGCAAATGAGCATAATTTTTATACTCCTGGCAATAAAAGAGTTATAATTGATTATATGGGTTGGAAAATTATTTTGCAAGTATGCTACGATTTGCGATTTCCTGTTTGGAGCAGAAATATTGATAATGAGTATGATTTAATGATTTATGTAGCCAACTGGCCCAAACCAAGAATTAGTCAGTGGGAAACTTTGCTTGCTGCCAGAGCCATTGAAAATCAAGCTTATGTAATTGGAGTAAACAGAATTGGAATTGATGGTAATAGCTTATCTTATATAGGAGCTTCAAAAATACTTAACCCAAAAGGCGAGAATTTAGTACAAATTGATACCAAAAGAGAGACAATAGAAACTACAGAATTAAGTTATTCTACATTATTAACTTATAGAGAAAAATTCCCTGTTGTTTTTGATACAGATAGTTTTGAAATTAAAAAATAGTTTATATATTAAGGAGAAAGCTGTATATAAACTTCATTTTTTAAAGAGGTTATTTTTTCATTATGTAACGCAAAAAATATTTGTATATTGACTTATAAGTAAATCAAATACTAAAATTAACTCTAAAAAAAGCGTCGTTTATATACGAATACCTACTTATTTCAATCTTTTTTAACTAAACAGAATGTAAAAATAGACCTTTAAAAGTAACGTATATATACAGCTATCTACTTATAAAAATTAATCTTTCGGATTTAAGGTAATGTATATCAATGCGAAGATTGTAGTGAGTGCCCTTTAAAATCTAAATATACAACATCAAAAAAACAACGAATTATTCATAGAAAAATTAATCAAGATTGGATAGATAAAAATAAACAACGAATGTTAGAGCCAGTTGCAAAAGAAAAAATAAGAGAAATAAAAACTATTGTAGAACATCTCTTTTGGTACGATAAATTGGATAATGGAAAGGACACATTTTATATTAACAGGAATAAAAAAGTTCAAAACTTAGTTTGACCTGTATGCTACTGCCAGCAATTTAAAACGTTTGATAAGGCATATTAAAATAAATAATTAACCAATTTAAGCGATGTTATTTTTATTT
>JAOZTW010000935.1 GCA_029938985.1 Bacteroidales bacterium
TTTTGTAAATACTTGTTAATCATACCAACACTGTTTTGTAGGGACTATCAAATTTTTAACCATTGTAAAACAACTATAAATATCTTAAAATAAGATATATACAAAAATCAATAATGAGTTATGACTGAGTTACAAAAACAAAAAAAGAAAAAAGAAAAAAGAAATTATTTTTTCTTTTGGCTTTTTTGAGTTAATTTTGTTGTTATTATTTTACACTTTCCTCCACAATTTTTATTTCTTCCTCTGTTAGTTCATAAAGTTTATAAACCATCTGGTCTATTTCTTTATCTGTTTGGTTAATGTTACTTTGTAGTTCGTTTATTTCTTGTTGGTAACTTTCAAAATACTCTTCCCAATCGTCTTGTTCTTTAAGGCTAAGTTTTATTTTTTGTTTTTTCAGTTCAGATATAAAAATTTTGAAATTAAAATTGTAGAAGTTTTGTAGTTTCCTACTTATTTTCTGTATTTCAAAATTAGATTTTATTCGTTTTATAAATCTATCCGATTTTTTTTGCAGTTCTTTGTTTAAAGAAAGCATTAAGTCGGCTTTTTCAATAAATGGTTGCTGGTTGTGTTTTGATATTTTAGGTCCAGGAATTTTTGAAGAGGTAGGATTATCAAATTGCATTGTTCTTATAGCTTTTGCAAAAATAAATCTATATGCAAACCAATTTATTAGATTAGAATTTAATAGTGCCCAAATAAATTTATTAGAAAAATTTTTATTAATAGAAATTTGATTAATTGTATCAACAATTTTATATTCTGTTTTTTCAGGTAAACAAGCAGTAATTTTTATATGATCTGTTGGATTTTGAATGTGAGCTACAATACGTTGAACTAAAACTGAATTTTGTTTAATTGATGTTTTTTCATTATTTTTAATAATACCAGCATTAATTTTTCCTTTAATTCCAATTATTCCATATCGTTGTATCTCGGCACCACCAAGAACTTCAAAATCGCCTTCATTTGTTAAATGTTTTTGAAAAATACCACCACGACTATTATTAGAAATATCATTTAAGTATAATTTATCTTCAATTAATTTATTTCCAATATTTAACTCTTCATTATTTACATTATTTAAAAAGAACCCGTAAGTTTCAAAAGTATTTTTGTTTATTTTTCCAACTTTTTTTATTTCTTCTAATTCAAGGACTGAGGTATAATAAGACTTTGTTTTTTTATTTTTTCTTAAACATACAATTACTTGCTCTAATTTTACTTCTTTCCAAACTTTTTTACAATCAACTATTTCAAAAATATTATCTTTCAAAAATTCTCTTATTGATTTATAGTTTGATGAAAAAGTAAATGATTTTGGAATAATAAAACCTTGTATTCCATTGTTATTTAATAATATATCCGATAGTTTTAAGAACGAAATAACTGTTTCGCCACCACCTTTTATATATTTTTTGTTCAAATAATTTTGTGTTTTTTTACTTAATTTTGCTCCATAAGGAGGATTTCCTATAACTGCGTCAAATCCACCTTTTTGCATAATATCAGGAAATTCTTTTTTCCAATCAAATATTTTTTTGTAATCAAAACCTTCTTTATCTATTAAAGAATTTCCACATTTTATATTTCCAGACAAATCAGACAACTCTCTACCTTTTTGAGCAGTACGCAACCAAAGTGAGAGTTTTGCTATTTCAA
>JAOZTW010000936.1 GCA_029938985.1 Bacteroidales bacterium
TGGTGCAAAAAAATATAATCTATTTTGTTCCATCACAATATTTGACTGTAAACCAATTAAGACTTTATTATCGAAAGTATTGGCGTTTTTCACGAGTGCCAATTTCATCGTTACTTTTGAAATTTTAAAATGCTCATTTACAGAAGTAAACTTCAATTCTAAAATTTCAAAAGAGCCTTGACACTCGTAAAAAACGCCAATTATATATATATTAAAAAAACCACTGCGAAATTGTGATTATGAACAAGTTGATTTATTTTTTATAAATCATAGCATTTTCCATAGTTGTAGGTGTTTTTCCTCCACCAAAACCGCTAAAATAAGGTTCGCCATAAGTAGAGCCGTTATAGTTTTTTTGTAAATAACCTACTTGATAAAAACATTTTCCTTCTTGGGTTGCAGAATGTCCTACACCAATAACAGTTAATCTTTTATTTTTAGGAGTAATTTTTGCTGAAGTTTCGTAGGTTATATACCAGTCGCTACTGCTTGGGTAAGCATAAATAAATTGTGATGACCAATCACCAGCGTCGTCAATTGATGCTGCTTCGAGCATAAATTTCATAGCATCTGCATTAAGGTCAGAATCTTCTGTTCCTTTTTTTGGTAATTTATTTTTTTCGGCATAAATATCATCGTAAAGTTGATATATTTCTACATATCTTTTTACTGCCATTTCTTTAACTATCTCAAGAGTTAAATCTTTAAGTTTTTCAGGATCTTTAGCCATTATATTAACAGTAGCATCATCATCTACTTTATAAAAAGGAGATTCGTCGCATTTTGTCATATCTGCTAATATTATTATTCCATCTTCTAAACTAAAAAAATCAATATCGCCAAATTTTGCATAATAAATTTTATGAGTATCCCAAAGAGGTTTTGTCCAATCTGGTCTTGGCATACCTAAGTCATTTTCATCTTCAACTCCAAGATAAAAATTTGTATGAGCTTTGCCGTTGTAATCCAAATTCATTGTATAGGCTGTTTTTTCTTTCTCACCCCAACTTGTTGTATATGGAAAATCCCAAGGTTTCCATAAATGGTATAAACCAGAAATTCCATAATCATCGGTAAAAACCTCTGCGTGTGGTGTTGCTATATTTCCTTTAGATTTCTTCTCGCCTCCTCCAAACATGGCTTTAATATTGTCCATTAAGGAACTCTGTGCATAAGTTGTTTGACCGATTGTTACCATTAATGTTAGCATTACGGTAAATAAAATTGTTGTTCTTTTCATTTTGTTTAAAATTAAATAGATTGATAAAAATTGAATTTAACTAATAATTATACTGCAAAAGTAATTATATTTTTTTTGGACAAAAGGGGAAGTTTCCGAAACACTTGTTTGAGTTTCCGAAAGCACAGTTTGAGTTTCTAAACGAATAATATTGTTAAATGAAAATTGATTGCAAATAGGCATTTTACAACAAAAAAAATCCAGCCGTAGAGCTGGAATAGTAGAAATATGGACTTGATTATGAAGATTTAATTTACCTCAGAATTATTAAAGGATTGTTGAATAATAAGTTTCTGATTTGTATAGATTAGTTTATTGTTTTACAACTTAAAAATTATTAATAATAAATTATTTTGGCATGTTTTAATAATTTTTTTTGTCAAAATACCAACTTTTTAACACCTTAGCAAAGCCCCGACTCTGCA
>JAOZTW010000937.1 GCA_029938985.1 Bacteroidales bacterium
TGATATTTCTTTGCCTCCTTCTTGGAACACATTGTTTATTCCAATGTCTGTCCATATATCACTAATTATACTTGCAGGTGTTTTTTTTCCTTTAATCTCAATTATTTTCTCAGAAGCTAAGACTAATTCACGACCATTTAAAACATATTTATCGCCTATTGATAAAAAAACATTATAAGGTTCTTTTGGATAGTTTTTACTTCGATTAAGTGCAGTTTGGTATATATTATTTGCATTTTCTATGTTGAAATCAAGAATTTCTTTTGGGTTAGACATATCAAGGTTATATTTTGAATATGCCTGTCTGAGAGAAATTGGCTTCCATTTGCTAATATCCTTTTCATCTTTACCTTTATCTATAAAACTTTGGTATCTATAAAAAGCCTCATTCCAACTAACTTCAACATATTGAGGATTTAATGAAAAACCTTCTGTTTTTTTTGAATACATAAAAATCATTTCTTTCACTTTGGGGATATTTTTATTCTTATGAGCCATTTTAGGACCACTTAAATGTGCCATTTTTACACAAATAGATGCTTCATAGCACTCTTTTCCAAAAATCTCATCAAGTAAAATTGACAGATAAGCTTGTTCATTTTCATTTATTTGAACAAATATAACTCCGTCATTTTTTAATAATTCTCTTGCAATGACTAATCTATTTTTCATAAAAGTAAGCCATGTGCTATGGTTAAAACTATCATTATACAAAAAACTGTCGTTTCCAGTATTATAAGGTGGGTCAATGTAAATAAGTTTTACTTTTCCTGCGTATCGTTGTTTTAGGCAGTGAAGGACAAGAAGGTTGTTGCCTTTAATAATTAAATTTTCTCTTCCCGTTAAATTTTCGACTTTATGTTCACCGTCTTTATCGTATTTTTTCCAATTTGTTAAAATTTTCGGGTAGAGTAGTCGGTCTATTTGGTCTGGTGCAAGCATTTCATTCCAAAAAACTTCGTTTCTGCGGTCGTCTTCTTTTGTTTGTCCGCCTTGCAAAACAGTATCTTTGTATGGCCATGCCAAAACAACGTCGTTGCGTTTTGTAAGGTAATCATCGTAATAATCGCCCTCTTTTATTAATCCAACTTTATTTTTATATGCAGTGTAGCTGTCAGGCAGAAATTGTTTATTTGCCACAAATCGCATAAATTTTATTTTATCAAAAACTAAAATATCTTCTACTTCCGTAAAAAAGTGTGCTTTTATTGTTTCGTTTTTCAACAACATTTTTAATAAATCGGCATCGGTTTGCAATGCTAATTCAATAATTTTGTTTTTTACTAACCGTCCTTCGGTAACTAATCTTTCATCAGTTTGCAGTAATTCTGCCAAATCGTGTAATAAGTTTTGCATATCTTATTTTATATTTTTTTCTGTTCTATTTTAGTTTTTAAACTTTTGAAAGTAACAAACCGTAACAGCCGTTACAAATTATTTTTTTCTCTCCTGCAAAATTAATCCATTTTACAGTAATCTTTGCTTTTTTAGTTTTTTTGCATCGTTCACAATAAAATTCTTTTACTTTATCTGCTCGTTCGTATATGAATTTTCCGTCTTTCGTTTCTGTCGTCTTAGTATTCAAATTGTCGTTATTTGAGTTGGCTGTAACGGGTTCGGGCTTTGTGTCGTCAATTTAATTCAGGAACGTAGCTTGCGAA
>JAOZTW010000348.1 GCA_029938985.1 Bacteroidales bacterium
GTAATGTGCTGTTTACATGATTTTTTTAATTTTAATTTAGAGGTCAGTACTAATTATAAAAGTGGAATTTAAAACTAACACAAAATTTTGCATTTTTGAAATATGCCAACAATAATTGATAAATAAAAACACTAAGTGAAAATGAAATAATAAATAACTCAAGAATACTCCGTTTTTTGTTCTTTTGTATTTTAATAAATCTGCAAATAGCGAGATATTTAATGATATTTTAAATTTTTAAAAGGGCAAAATAAACAGTAGTTAGTGTGAAAACGTTGGTATGGCAATTTATTTTATTTTAATGTACCTTATAGATTTTAAATTATTTAATGAACAAATAAACTGCATATCTTGAAATTAGTTATTAATTCATTTTCAAATAGGCATGGTTATAATTTTTTTTGGCAAAGTTATTGTTGAGTAAAAACAGTTAGAATATTAAAAATGGATTTAACACAAATATACGGAAATTATTATTTTATTGAGGAAGATGACTCTATCTTTACAAATGAGTTTTTTCTCAATATCTTTCCTTTCTCTGAAAATAAAATTAAGTTTGACCTTGAAATGGTAACAAATGGAGGTTTTGGTAAGATAGGAAAAAACTGGCTTGGAATAGGAGTTTTTCGTTCCGATCATTTTGCTATGATTATTGAGAAAGAACTTGATTGGGCGTTTACAAATAAAGATGCTTCAAAAACAATTTTTGAAAACAAGCATTTTGAGTCCCTACCTCTTGAAATATATCCCTATGAAAAACAACTTATTTTGTATCATAAAAAAATTGATAAAAAAATACATTTAAAGAAGATAGTAACAAATATTAGTTAAAATATTTATATAAAAAATCGTACAAACATTAAGTAGTTGATAACTATACTTATGTCTAATTGCATGGGGAAACAAAGAATTTTTTGTATAGAATTAACAAAAAACTTTATTCAATAGAAGTTAAGTCGGAAGTTTTTTTTTATATAATAAAACTAATGAAATATCAGATTTACAAGATATTGTAATTTTTTATTTATAAAAAATTTTGATAAATCCATTTTATGGGTTTGAGAATACTCATATTAATGAAATATTAGTTTTTTGTTTTTTATTAAATTCTAAAACAGTTTCTTTAATTAAAAGTTTATAAGAAGCTTGTTTGTAGTATTCTATTAATTTATTTTTATTTTTATTTATATTTGTAAGAAATTTTTCAACTTTCCTTTTTTTATATAAATTTTGAAATTTTTTAATTGAATTTAAAAAAACATCAACTTGATTTAAAGTTATCTTTCTGTTATCCATTTTTTCATTTATCAAACTAAGTTTTTCGTCAAAAGTTTTTTTGTATCTTTCAATTATTTTTTTGTCAATTATTTCTTTTTTTAATTGATAATTTCCTTTATCTGCATTAAAAAAAATATATGAGCAATCTGTGGCATCGCAAGGATTAAATAGCATTACATCTAAATCAAAATAAGTACCTTTGTCTGTGTTACAACTCGGACATGACCAAATATAATTATCCCAATTGTAAACCAAATCATTATCTATGGCATATTGATTGCTTTTTGGAACAAAATGTTCTACTTGTCCTCTATATTTATTCTCTTTTTCATTTTTATAAAGTCTTTCGCCACAATAACCGCAACATTCCAAAAACAAGTTTCTTAACGGTTCTCTAATTTTTGCATCAGTCCATAGTCCGTTTGGTGTCCTTCTTGGTTTTTTGTTTTTATAAGTTCTCCATTTTGGCATTTCTTTTTTAGAAAAATCTGCGAGTAATTCAACAATTTCTGTGTATTCAGGATATGTTTTTTTATCTACAAAGTGCATAATTATTTCAGTTATTAATTTAGTTCTTCAATTATTTCATCAAGTTCCTTATATTTTTCTTGTAAAGTACGTTTTAATTCTTCCACTTCGTTTTCATATCTTATACTGTCTTCTAATCGTTTCAAATTATCTTTTAAACTGATAATTTTTTCTTCGTCCTTTTTTGTTTTGTCTTTTTTTGCTTGCAGTTTTTCTAAATCCTCATTAAGTTCTTTTGTGGTGTATTTAAAATTGATGTTTGTTTTATAAAAACGTGATAATATTTCTTGATAAGTCCACGACCATAAATCAACTTTATTTCTACTTATAGAAACTTCGCCGTTTTTTAATTCTATTATATTAACCTGATTTCTATCCAATCCTGCAAGTGCTACAGGAGAGTGTGTAGATAATACAAATTGTATTTTTGGTAAAACTTTTCTTAATTTTTCAATGTATGTTTGTTGCCAACTGGGGTGTAAATGCCTATCAAATTCATCAATTGCAATTATGCCACTTGCATTTTTATAAGTGTCTTTTATTGAAATAATTTGTTTTTCTGTTGGCATTAATGCAAGTTTTGGGATTGTTTTTTGGCGACAAGCCATTATTTTAATCAAAATATCGGTATGCAAAAATATAGCAGATTTGTAGCCATCGCTAAGTTGTTTGGTTAGTAATTTTTCGCCAGTATTAGAGTAAAAATAATAGGTAGTAATATCTTTTTTAATTTCAAAATCCTCAATCAAATCATTAAGATTTTCAATTATAAGTTCTTTTATTTCTGTTATTTCAGCTTTTTGTTCTGTACTAAATCTTGAATCAAAATCATATTTTTCGAGTTTATCAAGTATTTCTAAAGGGTCGTAAAAGCTGTCGTCAAAATCGCCAAATAATGATTTTGTATAATACCATTTTTTTGTTTCACCAGATATTATTTTTTCAATATCATTGTCTTTTACATTATTATATTTAGAAAAATTATTTGAACCATAACCAAGAAACATTCTCTCAGGAATAAAATTAGCATTTCCTGTTTTTTCTGAATTATTAATCAAAACTTTGCGTTTGATTGCATTAAACCAATTTGCTGTTATTTCAGATTGTGTTTCTCCATTTGTAATATAATTTTCAAAATCTCTTGGAGAATCACTATCTCGTTCAGGAATTATCGACAATGCCAAAGCCTGCAAAATAGTAGTTTTTCCGTGTCCATTTTTTGCTAAAAAAATATTTATATCTGGCAATAAATCAATAGTTAAGCTCTTCTTTATTAAACGATAATTTTTAATCTCAACTTGTGTTAAAGGAAAAGTATAAGCATATTTTAAATGTTTTTGTAGTCTGTGTTTTTCGTCATTAGTCAATTTTTTTTCATGTTTTGAATACAGTTTAATTGCATTAATGTATAGTTGATTATCATTAATATAAAGATTTCTACTACCAATTGTTAAATTTATTAATAGATAGAAAAACCATTTTGTAATCTCTTCCTCTTTTAATAGTTCAAATATTTCAAAAGATTTAATAAAATTTTCTTTCTTGTAATTTACATTATTTGTGTCTGAATCTTTTAAATAAAAGTATAATATAGCAATATTTTCATTAATTTCATCTTCTTTTGGAATTTGCTTTAGATAACTGTCAATTTTATTTTTAATTTTGTTTTCTTCATCTAATTTAATAAAAACTTCAAATATTGAAAGATATAGCGGAGCAAATACAATTATGTTTTCATAATTCAAATCTTTAAATTTTGGAATTATTGATTCCAAAAAATTAATACTTTTTTGTTTTGAAATATTAACAAATATTTCAATAAAATCACTGAAATTTTCAACTAATACTATAAGATCTAATTTATTTATAAAAAATATTTAAAAAAAAAATTTTAAATTATAGAAAGCTTCATCATATTGTTTTAAAGCTATATTAGTATTAATTAAATAAGGTAAACAGAGTTCTAAAAGTACTAAATTATTAATATTTTCAGAAATTTTAATACTATTTATAAAAAATATTTTTGCTTTATTATAATTTTTTAACCAAAAATATATACTTCCTACTAACCAATAAAGTAATTCAAAATCAAAATTATCTTTTTTATCAAGACTGATTAGTAAGCGTTCAAATTTTTTTGCTTTTAAGTCTTCAATTGATAATTCTGCAAAAGGTACAAAAATTTCATTCTGTTTTGCATATGTTTTGAAAATTTCGGAAACATTATTTAAATCATCATTAAGTGTATTTTCTTCTGATTGTTTTAATAATAATTTATCAATACTTGGTTTTAAGGCTTTTAATGCTGTGTGTAAAATTTTATCATTAAGTAATGTTTCTATTTCTTTGTCTAATTTATTTTTATCATCTTTTGTTTTTAATAAAAAATCAAATTTTGGTTTACCAATAATTTCAATAACTTTTTTAGAATTTATACCAGAATTTAAAGCTTTTAAAATAGTATTTTTCATATTATTGTGTTAATTTTTAGTCTTTTGAAAATTTGCAACCGCAAAGATAGTTTATTTTTATAAAAATTTCAAAAACTTATTATATTAAATTTATTTTTATATCTAAAACTGGAAATAAATAAATTCGGTGTTTTGCCAATTTCCCAGCCCAATAAGTAAAAATAAAAGTATGTAATATACAGAATATCTGATTAATAAATGTTTATTAGAAATATATTCTACAATATCAATTTTTGTTTCAATAAGTTGAACCAACATAACAAATAGTATTAATAATGTACAGATTAACATAGTTTTATGGTCAAAACTAAGATTTATATCAAACTTTGCTATGTTTTTAATTATTGCAATTGCATAATCAAAATTTTGGGCTCTAAAAAAAATTAAAGCAAAGGCTACTATTGAGAAAGTTATAATTATTCGTAAAAAAATTATAGCTTTGTTTTTTTGCAAAAAAGAAAGTAATTTAGGAATTTTTTGAAGTCTATTTTTAATTAATTTTTCAAACAAATAAACACAACCATGAATTGCTCCCCATATAATAAAAGTCCATTTTGCACCATGCCAAAAACCACTTATTACAAAAGTAATCAATATTATAGCTGCCCATTTAATCAAAGAAACTTTGTTTCCGCCAAGCGAAATATAAATATAATCTTTAAACCACGACGACAATGAAATATGCCATCTTCGCCAAAAATTGTTAATTGAAATAGCAAGATATGGTTGTTTAAAATTACGCATTATTTTAATACCCAGTATATTTGCTGCCCCTATCGCAATATTAGAATAACCTGCAAAATCACAATATAATTGAAAAGTGAAAAAAACTACCGCAATAATTATATTTATACCCTTATAAGAGTTTGGATTATCAAAAACAATATTAACAACCCCCATCAAATTATCGGCAACAACTACTTTAAGAAAAAACCCCCAAAGCATTAGTTTTAAACCATAACTAATTCTATCAAAATCTAAAATTTGTTTTTTACTCAGTTGTGGCAAAAGTCGTTCTGCACGTTCAATAGGACCAGCAACAAGTTGTGGAAAAAACGAAACATACAAAGCGAGCTTAAAAATATTATTCTCTGGTTTAATTCTTTTTCTATAAACATCAATGGTATAACTCATTGTTTGAAAGGTATAAAACGAAATACCTACAGGCAAAATTAAGTTTAAATAAGGAATTTTTTGATGTGTACCCAAAATATTTAATCCCCAATTTATGTTTTGCACAAAAAAATCTGCATATTTAAAACTAAACAGTATCAAAATATTTATAAAAACACTAAATACTAACAACATTTTTCTTTGTAATTTTGGTTTTGTAGTATAAATATTTCTGGAAATAAAATAGTCCGAAATTGTTGAAATTATTATTAAAACTATATACAATGGATTCCACCACATATAGAATATATAACTAACAGTCAGCAATAAATACAACCTTAGCTTATGTGGCACACTAAAATACAACACAACAACAATTGGAAAAAATAATATAAATTCTAATGAGTTGAAAATCATTTTTCAAAAATTTTAATATTTGTAAGAGAAAAAAATATTAAGTAAGTAGTGTATTAAGACTTAAATATCTAAAGTATTTAATAAGTAAGTCTTGTTG
>JAOZTW010000938.1 GCA_029938985.1 Bacteroidales bacterium
TATATTATAATCAAAATCTACATTTTGTACAAATTTATCTTTATTGTTTGCTTTGTGTAGGTTTTTTCTTTGCACCTGCCCCAGTTCGTTGTATTCTAATTGATATAATGTTATTGGTGCTATATTAAATTGGTTTTGTGCCATTTCCACATCTGTTAGTCTTCCTATATGGTCGTAGTGGTATGTTTTGCAATAGTAGTAGGTATATGTTTTTCCTGCTTCTACTATTGAGTGTTTAAATTTTGTTTGCATTGTTTTACCACTATAATCATATTTTATCGACACTATATCTGTCCCCCCTTTGTGATTATCTGATATTGTTTGTACTGCACGTCCTTTTTCGTCATAGTAAACAACAGATGTCAGCCATTCAACAACATATTTTGTTGAAAAACTATTTTCTTTGTTCAATACTCTTGTTTTTGTGCCTGTTGCATATCCTCTTGTTCTTGTTGATTTTGCGTGGTAGGCAAGTTCGCTGTCAAAATTGTATTTTTGTTCTATAACAAAATCGTAGTTGTCGTAGTAATTGTAAGATAAATCTAATGAATATCGTGAATTTGTTTTATCCGCTGGTATTGGTATTGTTTCTGTTTGTATTTGTAATCCTACTTTTGTTCTTATTCCTGTGTTGTAAATACGTCCAAGAGGGTCGTAGTTAATAAATGTAATTAAAGTGTCTCTTCTTTGTAGGGGGTCTTGTGTTGTTCTTAGTCTGTTTTTATTGTCATAACTATATGTTACTGCTCCTGTTCCTGGTATTCTTTTTCGTGTTAACAAGTTTTTTTTATTGTACCAATATGTGTAGCAATATTTTTTCACAATATAGCTATTTTGACTTTGTCGGTATCCTTCTTCTGTCATCTTATCGTAAGCTTCTGGTGGTATGGTGTATTTTAATCTTCCAACATTATCATATACATAAGCTGTTACAAGAAATACATCATGCTTTTCTTCATAAATAACCAAAGGGTTTGGCAATGCACTTAAAAGATTGTTTAATGTTTGTACTTTAAACAACAGTTGTCCCGTTTTGTTGGTGTAGCTCCACACTACATTGCCTTCCGAGTTGTTTGTTTTACTAACTATTACTTGATTTGCTTCATAAAAAGAATTACCATCAAAGCTATTATTGTCTAATAGTTTAAAATTTCTTATTTTGTTGTTGGTCGTAACTACTTTAAAATCTGTTTCAAGATTAAAGTCTTCAATATTTTCTCCTACCACCGACGATTTCAATACTCTGTTGTATGGTGAGCCATCAAATTGCACTTCTGTAAACGCTACTTCTCCTGTGTAGTATTCTGTTTGCATGTTTTCTGCATCATAGTTAAAATTTGCTCCATTGGCATCTTCAATATGTGGCAGGTATGATTTTGAGGCTCTTCCAAATTCATCGTACTGATAGTGTTGTACTGCATCGTTCCTTAATGGTGTTACTCCCATCATTCTGCTTTGTACTGGTCGTCCATAGTTGTCGTAATAACTAATCGACTCTATTTTTTTGGTATTCAACGAGTCTAAATAAACGGTACTTTTGGTATAGTGTTTTGTGGTAGTTTGTGCAAAAATACCTACTGATACAAATACTAATACTATTGTAATTAAATTTTTTCTCATTTTTTTTATGTGTTTTAAAAGACTGTTTTCAAT
>JAOZTW010000349.1 GCA_029938985.1 Bacteroidales bacterium
ATGAAAAACATATAGTTAAGTGTTATTAGAAAAGTTTTCCTGACTTTTCAGTAAAAAATGTTTTACTTTTTGTATTTTTTAAAAACGGTATATATTTATCATCAAATATTATAATATTAATTCATTTTATAATATTTTTTTAACAATTATTATTATTATTTTTTTTGCAAAATTATTAATTATCCAACTGATAAATAGCAAGTAAACTTTCAATTTTGTAGTGAATTTAAATATTTGTAACTAAAATTATACTTTAAATTTAGTAAAATGTTTTTGTCATGCTAAAAAAAAATGTATATTTGCAAAAGAAATATCCACTTCTTATATACTTGTCATTATTGCAACTACATTTTACATTAATGTTGGTTTTATATTTGGTATTATACTTTGATTATTAAGTATTTATAGATGTGATATTTACAAAAAAAACAAACACTCTTTTTCAAGGGTATTTGAAAATAAATAAAATATACAATATGCAATTATTTTTTGCCTTTCATAATGAAAAAAATATGTTCTTAAAAAAACAACGTTTAGATACAGCTATCAACAAAAAATTATAATAATATTAAATTACAAACACTAAAGTAATTAAACAAACTCAAATGAAAATAAAACACAATAAAGAATTATATATAATAAAACAAAACAAAAAATTAAAAATCATTATTCTTATTACAAGTATAATTGCTATAATTAGTATTATTTTTAGTATTTTTGGATTTTTACAAATGAAAAAATTTAAAAAAAATATACATATTACTTTGGTACAAAAACAAGTAGCAGAGGACAAAATTAAAGAAGCAGAAAATAACTTAAAACGAGCAATTAATGTCTCTTCCGATTTGGAAAAACAAAAAAAAGAACTTGAAAAAATTTTAAAACAAAAAGAACTCAAAGATTCAACAAATAACAATTCAAATAATTCAAATAATTCAAATAGACTTACCAATAGTGCTATAAGACTTTTAAGCCATTCATTACCAACTGATGAAACTAATATATTTAGTTATTATATGAAACAAGTGGACACCGCTTTTTCAAAAGGGAAGTACGATAAAGCAATTCGTTTATTAAACGACTCAAGAATATTGACTAAGAATTCGAAACAAAAAGATTCAATTCAATTAAAAATCAAAGAAATAGCTGTGTGTATTGATTTACACGAAAAAGCAAGTAAATTAAATTTTGATTTAAAACTTTATGAAGCTTCATTTGTTTACGAAAAGCTACAAATTGAAAATCCGACTGACCCTACTGCAAGATATCGAATATCTGCTTTCAGAAGAGAATACACAATTGAAATGTTTGAAGAACTTAAACTGGTTTCAGTTAAGGGTGGTGCTTTTATTATGGGAAATAAAAATGGACGAAGCAATGAACAACCATTACATAAGGTTATTTTGAGTGATTTTCAAATTTCGCCCTACGAAATTACAAATAAACAGTATGCAATATTTTTAAATCAATATGGAAGTGATAAAATTAAAAATGGCATTTACAGGGGAGAAAAAATGATTTATAAAAGAGAGGGAGGGGTTGAATGTAATGCAGGTATATGGTCTGCAACCGAGGGATTTGAAAACTATCCTGTTATATATGTTACTTGGTTTGGTGCTAATAAATTTTGTGAATATTATGGTTTAAATCTACCAACTGAAGCTCAGTGGGAGTACGCTGCAAGAGGTGGAGTAAAAATGAATAAAAAATCGCTTTTTGCTGGAGCAAACGATGAAACGGAATTAGATGAATTTGGTTGGTTTAGTTCTAACTCTGATAGCCAAACACACGAAGTTGGTACAAAAATACCAAACAATCTGGGTTTGTATGATATGAATGGAAATGTTTGGGAATGGTGTAGCGACTGGTATCATGTTCAATACTACAATAAAAGCCCTTTAAAAAACCCGAGAGGCTTTGTTGAAGGTTCTTACCGTGTAAATCGTGGTGGTAGTTGGTTTGATTATATTTCAAATTGTAATGTTGCTTTCCGCTCAAGTCATTATCCATCGTATAGCATTTTATATATAGGTTTTCGTGTTTGTTTATCTGTATAAATTTCCAAAATAAAACTAAGGTATTAGGAGATAATAAGTGAAAATGAAAAAATAAGTAGCTATAGAATACGCCGTATATTTGTTCTTTTAGAATATAAACAAATCTGCAAATAGCGAGCTATTTAATGATTTGTTTATATTCTAAAAGAACAAGTAAACTGGGGTTAGTTATTTTTTCTTTTTCACTTAGTATAAATATGTTTAACTTTTTGAAGAATAGAAAGTAACAAAAACATATTAAAATCTTTGTCTTCCATTTCTTGGTCAAGTTCGTCGTAATGAATTATTTGATCATGAATTTTCAATACATCTTTAAGCATTTTCTTCTGATTTCTATTGCTTGGAAATTTACCATATCTAAATTTGTAAACCAATTTTTCGGAACACCATCGTTTATGTTCAATAGGAGCAAAAACTTTGAAATAAGGCTCAACAACTTCTCTACCTAAATCACCAGTATGTCCCATTTTATTCAAAAATTCCACTTTAATATCAAGATGCCTTGCTACATATCTATTTGAGTCTTGTTTTATATCAGCTAATGATTCCCACCTTGCATCAATACCAAAAAGTTTTCTTGTCTCTTCAAATCTGCGATTTAGTACTTTTGCAACATCATCAATAATGGTTTTTTCAAGTTCTATAAGAGGTTCATTGGTTGAAAAATTCATATTTAAAAATTTCTTCTCAATCTTTTCAATAAAGTCTTGATTTAACAATTTTCTTTCATCATCGCCAACCAACCATTCAAACTCGTATTTCATCGAATAGAAATAATTTATAGTTTTGGCTAACGCATCAACAGTTTCACTTTCATCAATTAATTTTGCTTTTGTGGCAACATCTGAATACATTTTAATGAAATGAAAATTGAAATTTTTTCTTAATATTTCAAATAATGGTGTTTTTTGACCATGAATATTGCTTTCAACTGGATTTATTAAATCAAGTATTTTAGATTTTTCGGGCAGACAAACAATTATATTTATTTTGTCTAAATCATCAATAGTACAATAAAGTAGCTGGCGAAATGAATTTGCTAAATCCACAACAAATGTATCGCTTTTTCCAAAAATATACACATTACTTAATGTTGGTATTTCTTTTATAAAATCTGATTTCATAAAAGTATCATTTGAAAAATTCTCGTCCAACATTTTTACAGGCAGTATATCCAAAAATTCATCTATAAATGGGAATTTATAATATAAATTTTTAACATGTTTTTCTGCTTCTGGGTCTATAAGAAAAATTTTCAGATTTTTTAAACCAGGAATATGGCTCAAAATAATTGACTCGGCAATAAATGATTCTGCAATTCCATTAAATCCTATTATTGCAATAGAATTATCGCTTGTTGTAATTGAAATATTATTGTCTGTAATTGTTTTTGAATAAACTACATCTTTTACAGGTGAATATGTATCAAAAATTAATTGTGCCGCAGATTGATAAACATTAAATGTATCTATATCAAGGTTTTCTGTTTTGTTATATAAGTCAAGATATGTTTTTAGAAAATTATTATTATACCAGTCTTCAATATGTACTTTTGCATCAATATGCCTACTTATAAGGTGTCCTTGATTAATTTCGGATAAAACATTTGTAGCCTCCATATTAAGTTCATCATTACCAAGCAATATAAGACAATATGAAGCATTTGTTATACCTGCCTGAATTTGCTCCGCCTTCTCTAATGCACTACCAATCAATACTGAACCTCCAAGTTGTCTTATAGTTTGCAGATTATCATTTTCTGGGTCTTTTTCAATAACTACAACTTTTTTATGGGCTTTAAGTAATTCAATAGCTATTTTACTGCCAATTGTACCAGCTCCAAAAATTACAATATGATTTTTATACAAATATCTAATTTTGTTTACTAAAATCCACTTATATATGTAGTTATAAACAGAGTACGAAATACCATAACCAAGCATAACAGCAGCTCCAAACTTTGCATAAATAAGTTGCCAATTAGAAATTTTGGTATCACCAGATTCCATTATAAACATATTGAGCACAGCATATAATGCTCCCATAAAATCATAGTCGTCTCCTATTTTTTGAGCTTCTAAGTAAAAGCCATAAATACCAAAAATAAACACTGAAGCTATAAAACCACCAAGAACAAAAGGTAGTAGTAATTTAAGGTTACGTAAAATATTATCAATCTGTTTTTTCATAATTTTCTTCTTTTTAAAAAAACAAAGATACAATTAATAATTAATATAACAATTAATAATTAATTATAAACAGATATTAATTTCTTTTTTGCAGTAAATCAGAACTATACATTATATATAAAAAAAAAAAAAATGCAACAATTTTAACTCAATTTTTTAAACCAATATTTTTAATAACTTTGTATTTTTTAATTTAGGAATTGGAAAATAAATTCCTTAAAATATAATTTTTAGGTAAATGAAAAATATTGTAACAGCTATAAAAGCCTCTATTTTGGCAGGTGAAGAAATAATGAAAGTTTATGAAAGTGGGAATTTTGAAGTGTCTTCAAAAGACGACAACTCGCCATTAACATTGGCTGATAAAAACGCTCATAATACTATTGTTAACTATTTGAAAGCAACAGATATAAAAATTTTGAGCGAAGAAGGTAAAGATATTGAATATAATGTACGCAAAGATTGGAAAAAATTTTGGTTAGTTGACCCACTTGATGGCACTAAAGAATTTATTAAACAAAATGGTGATTTTACTGTAAATATTGCATTGATAGAAAACAACCTACCAGTAGCAGGAATTATTTATATACCTGTTTATAAGGAGCTTTACTTTGGAGAAAAAAATATTGGCTCATTTAAAATAAATAAAATTAGTTCTAATGATTTAGAAAAATTAAATTCAATTAATGATTTTATTGGAGTCTCCAAAAAATTACCGATAAAAACAGAGAGAACAAAATACACAGCAGTTGGAAGTCGTTCTCATAAATCGGCTGAAACTCAAAAATATTTTGAAACACTCCAAAAAAAACATGGAGATATTGATATTATATCAAGAGGTAGTTCGCTGAAAATTTGCATGGTTGCAGAAGGAAAAGCAGATATATACCCAAGATTAGGACCAACAATGGAATGGGATACTGCCGCAGGACATGCAATTGCAATTGCTGCAAATTGCTCATTTACAATAGCAAATACAAAAAATGAACTTTCATATAATAAAGAAAATTTATTAAATCCGTATTTTGTAGTTGAAAAATTAAATTAAATTAAAAATTTATGTTATTATACCGTTCAAAATATCTGATAGTTAATTATTTAGAAGTTCAATATTTATTTCATGTAAAATGGACTAAGATGGCGAACAAATTAGATGAAAAACAAATAAAAGATGAAGTTATTAATTTCACTAATAATATGGTGAATAGAAAAGCAAAATTCATATTTTGTGATATTACAGATATTCAAAATATTGCGGATAAACAATTATTTGATTGGCATGATAACAATATTTTAAATAAAATTGCATCAAAAGAAATTTGTAAAAAAGCAATTTTATTATCAAATAATTATTTTTTTGAAGATTATGATTTTAAAGTTTTTGATAATAAAATAATTGAAATTAGATTTTTTAATAACTCAAAAAAAGCAATGAATTGGTTGTTAACCAATGCAAAACGAAAACATTAAGCTTTGAAGATGGAAATTCACCTTCTTGCAAACACTAACCCGAATTATTGGTATTTATAGAAATATAAGGGCATTTTTCATAAATGCAAATTACAGCGTTATTTTGATTGTTTTAAAATCCTCATTTACAATAAGTAAACTGCGGTATTT
>JAOZTW010000024.1 GCA_029938985.1 Bacteroidales bacterium
TAAATCAATATTTTACAAAATTTGTTTTAAAATACTCTTGTACCAAAAATAAATTTTGGCTTCCAATAAGATGAATTTTTCATATTAATTATTACCACACCATTTCTTGATGAAGTGTGTATCATATTACCTTCGCCAAGATATATTCCTGAGTGTGTGATTGTTTTTGATGTTCTGTATGATTTTATAAAAAAGACCAAATCGCCTCTTTGCAAGCTATCCAGTGTAGGAATTACAGTTCCATAATGTGCCAAAGCCTCTGAGCCGTGTGGAATTTTTACGTTAATAGTGTTAAAAGTTGCAAACAACAAGCCCGAACAATCTATGCCGTTTTTTGTTGTTCCTCCCATTCGGTGTGGTGTTCCCTTAAATGTTTTGGCTATTGCAATTAAAGAATCGGGACTAACTAAACTATCAATTTCTAAAGGTTGTTCAATCCCTCGGTCTTTAAATCTTTTTAGTTTTCCTACCAAAACATTATCAGAAGCATTGTTTTGCAATACAATAGAAAAGTTTTCATTTTGTGCCAATAGCAAAGAACTAAATAAAAGGCTGATTATAAAAAAAAGTGCTTTTTTCATTATTTTTAAGATTTAATAATTCTATTATATAAGGTGTCTCGTTCAATTGGTTTTCTTTTCACTTGTTTAATAATTGCTATAATATCGTCTGTTGTCATAGATGCTATTTGTTTATTGCCAGCCATAGAATATATTTTTGTAGAGTCATCTATTGTTCCATCTAAATCGTTGACTCCATAGTTTAACGACATTTGGGCAGTATCTACTCCAAGCATTACCCAATATGCTTTTATGTGGTCAAAGTTATCAAGATATATTCTTGAAATAGCATAATTTTTCAGGTCATCAATAACAGATGTTTCTTCCAAATAAGAAAGTTTATTATTTTTGTTTCTATATTTTAACGGTATAAATGTCTGAAATCCTTTTGTTTGATCTTGAAGTTCTCTAAGTTTTTCAAGATGATTTATTCTGTGTGTGTAGTTTTCAATATGTCCATAAAGCATTGTTGCATTGGAACGAATACCAAGTTGATGTGCGGTTTTATGTATTTCTAACCAAGTTCTTGATTTTGATTTTTCGTGGCAAACTTGTTTTCTTATTTCTTTATCAAATATTTCTGCTCCTCCTCCAGGAATGGAATCTAAACCATAATTTTGCAATTTTTTCAGTCCATCTTTTATTGTCATTTTTGACTTTCTAAACATAAATTCTAACTCCACCGCAGTAAATGCTTTGATGTGAATATGTGGAAGAATTTTTTTAATTTTTTTAAGAATTTTTCCATAATAATAAACATCATGGTAGGGATGCACTCCTCCAACTATGTGAACTTCTGTAACATCTGTGTTTTTGTATTTTTCGGTAAGTTCTACTATATCTTCCAAATCAAACTCCCAAGTATCGTTGTCCGAAAATTTACGTGAATAAGAACAGAACGTACAGCTATAAACACAAATATTTGTTGGTTCTATATGAAAATTTTTATTAAAATATGTGTTATTCCCATGTCGTTTTTCTCTTATGTAATTTGCAAGTAAACCAAGGTATGATAATTCGGCTTTTTCATAAAGATAAACACCTTCTTCTGGTGTTATACGTTTGTAATGAAGGACTTTATCTGCAATTTCTTTTTGTTTTTCGGGTACAGAAGATAGTTTAATGAGTTCTTTTATTATTTTTTTGGACATTTATTTTGTTTTTTTAAGCAACTTACAATTTAAAAATGCCAAAATAATAACAAAATTTTTAACCTACAAAACTAAATACAAATTATTCATAAATTTTTATATTAATCCAACCGATTTTAGTTGCAAATATTTGTTAATTGTATTAACTGTAAGGTTTTGCGGTTCGGTTAGTATTGAGTGAATACCATATTTTTTCAACTCTCGTGCTATTTGTCGTTTTTCGTAAGAAAACTTTTCTGCAATTGTTTTTATATATATGTCTTCTATTGTGTTTGCTTTGTTGAGCAATAGTTTTTTTGTTTCAGTGTTTTCAAAAAATACAACTACAAGTAAATGATTTTTAGATAATAATCTAAAATATTCTAATTGCCTTTGCAAAGAATTCATACCCTCGAAATTTGTATAAAGTAAAAGGAGACTTCTTTTGGTTATTTTTCGTCGTACAGTGGTGTATAACAGCTCGTAGTTTGCCTCCAAAAAATTTGTTTCTTGTTTATATAATGTTTGTAATATCACCTCCATTTGAGAGCTTTTTCTGTTTGCTGCCACCACGTTGTGTATGTTTTTTGAAAAAGTGAGTATTCCTGCTTTATCTTTTTTAAGGATAGCTATTTTGGATATTACCAAACTTGCATTTATTGCATAATCCAACAGCGACATACCATCAAAAGGCATTTTCATTGTTCTGCCCATATCTATAATGCTATAAACTTGTTGCGATTTTTCGTCTTGATATTGATTTACCATAAATCGCATACGTCGGGCGGTGGCTTTCCAGTTGATTGTTTTAAAATCGTCGCCTTTCACATATTCTCTTATTTCTTCAAATTCTCGGTTATTGCTAATACGTCTTATTTTTTTGATGCCTGCCTCACTCAATTTGTTTGATATTGCAAGTAATTCATATTTTCGCATGGTAATAAAAGACGGATATACAGGTACTTGTGCGTTTTCACTAAAAATAAATCTTTTGCTTATAAATCCAAGTTTTGTTTTAACAAAAACATTTAGTTTTCCATAACTATATTCGCCTCGCACCACTGGGTGGAGGTTGTATTGGTAATTTTTTTCTTGTTTTGGTTTTAATTTGTCTATAATTTCAAAATCACGAACTTGAAATTGATGAGGAATTTCGTCAATTACTTTTATATCTATTGGTATGGTAAAATTGCTTAGTACAGATAGTTTTATTTGATTATCGTCGCCGTTGGATAATCTTTTTGGTGTGTCTCTTACGGCAATTAAAACTTTTTTAGAATTATTGTATATAAGCAAAAAATCTAAAAATATTAAAGCAAAAAATATTAGAATAGATATTTTTCCTATTGCAAAAAATACATCAAAAAAATATCCTAAAATCAAAATTAAAATATTGATTATTATATATAAAAAAAAACGATTGTTTAAATATATGCTTTTAATAAATTTTTTCACTTTGTATAATTTGTTGTATGCAAGCTAAGTAGGTAGCTTTTATATAGGGCTGGCTACTTAAAATTGGTTTAAATTTCATACAAAAATAGAAAAAAATAATAGATTTCATAAAAAATAGACGAAAAAATAATTTTAATATGCCTAAAGTAAAATATTTATGTTATTTGTTTGTTTACTACATGCTGTTAGTTTGTGAAAATGAGAATTTTAAATTTCATTAATTATGAATAAAATTTTTATTTGCAAAAATCAATTCAATTTTGAGAAAAAGGAAATTTTTATTTTTCCGTCATAATATAAATTTCTGGAATTATTTTGGTAATAATAGTGCCATCTATTTCTTGATAAACAATAGTAAATTGATGCAATCGCATACTGTCAGGTGGTTGTTTTTTATCAATTTCAAAATTTAAAATTTCGAAAGTAGGTGTGGGAAAATCAATTTTATTAATGTTGCTAATAATTTTTAAATTATTAAACTTTGCGTTTAAAATAAAAATATCGTTTAACGATGTTCCAGCCAAATGTTGTTTGTTGTAGTTGTTGTTGCTAAATATATTGATTGATTTTATTTCTCCTTCTGGGAAATAATCAAAAAAACTTGCATAGCTTGACTTTATTAGATTATAAAAAAAATAATTAACTCCAACCTACTTGTTTATTTTGCCAATTCAATAATTCAAATTCTACACATCATTAACCCGAATTATTCATAAATTATCTATTACAAAACACAACTAAGTAATAAGGCAATGTTCAATATTTATATTTATTAAAAATGCTAACATTTAATGAAAAAATAAGTATGCTATAAGAATTGCAGCTACCACACCAACAAAATCAGCAATCAAACCGCAAACAACTGCATATCTGGTTTTTTTAATTCCCACTGAACCAAAATATACTGCAATAACATAAAATGTAGTTTCGGTAGAACCTTGAATTGTAGATGCTACTTTGGCAGCAAAAGAGTCAACACCATGAGTTGTCATTGTGTCAATCAACATTCCTCTTGCTCCACTGCCACTCAAAGGTTTCATTAGGGCGGTTGGCAGTGCGGGAACAAAATCGGTATTTATTCCCAGTAAACCTACCATGTTTTCAATTCCATTTACAGCTAAACCCATTGCTCCTGAGGCTTTAAAAGCAGAAATACCAACAAGTATTGCTACAAGATATGGTATAATTTTTATTGCGACTTTAAAACCTTCTTTTGCTCCCTCAATAAAACTTTCATAAACATTTACTTTTTTAATAAAACCCACAAGTATAAAGGAGGTTATAATACTAAATAAGATTACACTACTTGCTATTTTTGAAATCATTGTAACTTGCGTTTTCTCTAATGTGGAAAAATATACAATAACACCTATTACTAAGGCTGTTAGAAGTCCAAGATATAATAAAACAACTTTGTTTATCAGGTTTATTTTTTGAAACAACGAAACAGTTATTAGTCCAGCTATTGTAGAAAAATATGTGGCAAGCAGAATTGGAATAAAAATATCGGAGGGGTCGGCAGCTCCGAGTTCAGCACGATAAACCATTATGCTAATAGGTATTATGGTTAATCCCGACGTGTTTAGCACCAAAAACATTATTTGAGAATTTGATGCGGTATCTTTCTTATGATTAATTTTTTGCATTTCGTTCATTGCTTTTAATCCCATTGGAGTTGCGGCGTTGTCTAAACCAAGCATGTTGGCAGCAATATTCATTACAATTGCTCCAATAGCTGGGTGATTATTAGGAATTTCAGGAAATATTTTTCTAAATAGTGGAGCAATTATTTTGGCAAAAAAATTAATAACACCTGCTTTCTCGCCAACTCGCATCAAACCAAGCCAAAGGGTTAACACACCAGTAAGACCAAGCGAAAGCGTAAAACCTGTTTCTGCACTCTCAAAAACACCTTTCATTATTTCAGGAAAAATATCTACATCTCCAAAAAAAATTAGCCGAACAAAAGCAATAACAAAAGCTACAACAAAAAATGCTATCCAAATATAATTTAATACCATACAAATTCTTTTTTTTTACAAAGATAATTCATTTTTTGTAAATCAAAATTTTTTAATCTGTATTATTCTCAATTTTATATAAAAATTATCCTTTTGTTAAACTTTAGTGAAAAAGAAAATTGAACTAAACCACTTTATTCATGAATTATACTGTTAGTGAAAATGAAATAATAAGTAACTCCAGGTTACGCCGTTTTTTTGTTCTTTTAGAATTTTAACAAATTTGCAAATAGCGAGTTATTTAATGATATTTTTAAAAGGGCAAAATAAACAAGTAGATTGTTTTTCATTTACAGAATAGAACGAACTACAAACTTAAGACACACTCAATATTTTTATTTTCAAAAAATTATTTTATATATCTTTTCATTTTACATTTTAATATTTTTGCAATTTAGGTTTTATATATATTTTACTATATTCAAGCGTAACTATATTTAATTCATATTACTAAAAATGTAACATTTAATTTTTTTTTAATTTTTATAATACAAAAATTAAAAATTTTTTAAAAAAGTTAAAAAAAATATTAAATTTGTATTTTTATGTAAAATGAGATTAAATGGATGTTATTATAAAATGTGAAAATATTGCCAAACATTATGAAATGGGAACTCAGTTAGTTAAAGCTTTGCAAAAAATAGACCTCACAATTAACAAAGGAGAATATGTAGCAATAATGGGAGCATCTGGTTCGGGAAAATCTACCCTTATGAATATTCTTGGTTGCTTAGACACACCTACTTTAGGGTCTTATACTTTGAATAATAATAATGTAAGTGAATTAGAAGACGACCAACTTGCCGAAATTAGAAATATTGAAATAGGTTTTGTTTTTCAAACATTTAATTTATTACCACGATATACTGCCATTGAAAATGTGATGTTGCCTCTTGTTTATGCAGGAGTAAAAAAACAGCAAAGAATTAAACATGCAGCAAAAGCACTGATGAAAGTAGGTTTGTCGGACCGAGAAGAACACAAACCAAATGAGCTTTCGGGAGGACAACGCCAAAGAGTGGCTGTGGCAAGAGCGTTGGTAAACAATCCTTCAATTATTTTGGCAGATGAGCCTACGGGAAACCTTGATAGCAAAACTTCTGTGGATATAATGAAACTTTTTAATGAAATTAATAAACAAGGAAACACAGTAATTTTGGTTACTCACGAAGAAGAAATTGCGAGACATGCCAAAAGAATTATCAGACTAAAAGATGGTCTTATTGAACATGATATTTTAACATAAGACTGTAAATAGGAATTAGAAATTAAGAATTGGTTTACACCTTTATAATAAAGTTTTTTAAGATAGTAATATATCAAAAAACAAATTCCTATATATTATTGAATTACAACAAAATAATACTTAAATACAATATGAAAATAGTAATAGCTGGAGCTGGTGAAGTAGGTACATATCTTGCCAAAATGCTCAATAAAAGCAATCATGATATAATAATGATTGATATGAACAAGGAAAAACTACAAAATATTTCTTCGCATTTTGATTTGCTAACAGTAAGTGGTTCGGCTTCGTCAATTGATGTTTTGAAAGAAGCACAAACACCTACAACCGACCTGTTTATAGCAGTTACAGAAAAACAAGAAACCAATATTACTGCCTCAATTCTTGCAAAAAAAATTGGAGCAAAACGAACAATTGCAAGAGTTGATAACAGAGAGTATATTCAACCCGAAAATAACAAAATTATTAAAAATCTGGGTATTGATTCTCTTGTATATCCCGAAATATTAGCAAGCAACGAAATATTAAACCTTGTAAAACACTCTGGTCTTGCCAAGTCCGTTCAGTTTTCATCTGGAAAATTAACGCTTTTTGCAATAAAATTGAATAATAAATCACCAATTGTAAATTTGAATTTAAAGGAAGTAACAAAATTTCATAAAACAGAAGATGCTCGTATTGTGGCAATTAACAGAGGTGAAGATACTATTATTCCAAGAGGAGACGACAAATTACAAAAAAACGATTTGATTTATATTGTTTCTAAATCGCAAGAAGTTGAAAAGATAATTATGCTGTCGGGAGTGAACGACCACGAATTAAAAAACGTAATGATACTTGGTGGCAGTAGAATTGGAGTTAAAACTGCTCGTCATTTAGAAAAAGATTGTTATGTTAAATTGGTTGAAAAAAATCAAGAAAAAGGTTTTCTTATTGCCGACGAACTTGACGAAACTCTTGTTATACACGATGCTGGCACAAGTAGCGAGTTTCTTAAAAACGAAGGTATTGCCAAAACAGATGCTTTTATTGCAGTTACAGGAAATTCTGAAATTAATATACTTTCGTGTTTGCTTGCCAAAAAACTTGGAGCAAACAAAACAATTGCCGAAGTGGAAAATCAAGACTATTTAGGATTGGCAAAAAACATGGGTATAGATATTTTGGTAAACAAAAAATTGATTGCCGCAAGCCATATTTATTCGTTTACCATTAATGCAGAAGTTCTTAATGTTGAATGTTTTACAGATAGCGATGCTGAGGTTTTAGAATTTGTTGTTCACAAAAATTCTAAAATAACCAAAAAAATTCTCAATAAAACAAAATTTCCAAAAGGAGCAATTATTGGAGGAATTGTAAGAGACGGAAAAAGTTTTATTGCCGTAGGCGAAACACAACTATGTGAAAACGACAAAGTTGTAGTTTTTTCAATGCCAGAAGTAATAAATACTGTTTCAAAATTATTCAAATAAAATGATAAATTACAAAGTTATAATACGTGCTCTCGGAGCACTTTTACTTATTGAAGCATTTTTTTTATTGTTATCTTTTGGGGTTTCAATGATTTATGGCGAAAGCGATTGGTCTGCAATATTGATAAGCTCAGGAATAACTCTTTTTATTGGTGCTTTTTTACTTTTGATTGCTCGCAAAGCGGTTAAAGAAGTTGGTCGCAGGGAGGCGTACATAATTGTTAGTTTAGTATGGGTTGTGTTTTCATTGTTTGGTGCTTTGCCTTTTTATTTAAGTACAGAAATACCCTCATTTACAGATGCTTTTTTTGAAACAATTTCTGGATTTACCACAACTGGCTCTTCAATTTTAAACGATATTGAAGCCATGTCGCACGGTTTGTTGTTTTGGCGAAGTTTAACGCAATGGATTGGTGGTATGGGAATTATAGTGATGTCTATTGCGGTGTTACCAATTTTTGGTATTGGTGGTGTACAATTGTTTTCGGCCGAAGTTCCTGGACCAACAGCCGACAAAATTCATCCACGAGTAAAAGAAACCGCAAAAAGATTATGGGGACTTTACCTAATGTTTACTATTGCAGAAACTATATTGTTGCTTTTTGGTGGTATGAGTCTGTTTGATGCTATTAATCATTCGTTTACAACAATGGCAACTGGAGGTTACTCCACCAAGCAAGCAAGTGTGGCATACTGGAACTCGCCATATATTCAATATGTTATAACAATTTTTATGTTTATTGCTGGTACAAATTTTAGTTTATCATATTTTGCTGTAAATCTGAAATTCAAAAAGATATGGAAAGACGAAGAGTTTAGATATTATCTCAGTTTTACACTTTTATTTACAGTAGCAATAACTTTAATGTTAATTTTTTCGGAAAATTTGGGTATTGAACGTTCGTTTAGAGATGCTATATTTCAAGTGGTTTCGTTGATGACAACAACTGGATATGCAACAGCTGATTACATGAGTTGGCTTGTGCCAATTTCTACACTACTTTTTGTTGTTATGTTTTTTGGTGGTTCAGCAGGCTCAACAGGTGGTGGTATAAAAATAGTTAGAGTAGTGATTATGTTTAAAAATAGTGTTCTCGAATTCAAACGATTAATTCACCCAAATGCAATTATTCCTGTTAGAATGAACCACAAAGCTGTACATGGAAAAATTGTTCGTAATGTTTTGGCATTCATTGTTTTTTATATAATAATATTTTTTATCAGTACTTTAATTATGTCATTTTTTGGTTTAGATGTTGAAACAGCTATGGGTACAGTTATTGCTTGTCTTGGTAATATTGGTCCAGGAATTGGCTCAGTTGGTCCTGCCGAGAATTTTTACCTTATTCCTGCTGGCGGAAAATGGTTTCTTGGTTTTTTAATGCTAATTGGAAGGCTTGAATTATTTACTGTTCTTATAATTTTAAGTCCTGCTTTCTGGAAAAAATAATACTGACAAAATTTTAAAACCAATTATTGCGGTTTTTAGTTGAAAAATTGAAATCCGTAAAAATAAGCTGAATTTTGCGATGTTAGGAACACAGCTAACACAGATACAACGGATTAACACAGATTTTTAATTTTTTTATAAATCATTTACAATATAATTAACAGTTAATCTATAAATTGCAATTTTAAGGTGTAAACCAATTCTTAATTCCTAATTCATTACTTTATATTTCGATAAATGAAAAAAATAACTATCATAGCAATATTACTTTCACTTTCAGTCAATTTATTGGCTCAATATGGAGATGTAGATAGTTTGGAGATTTTGCTGGCTACCGAATATAATGACACTTCACGAGTAAATATACTTAATAAGCTTTCAAAAAAATTATCATATACTAATCCAGATAAAGCTTATAAATTTGCAAATCAATCAATTGAAATTTGCAATAAGGCTAATTATAAAAAAGGACTTGCTTTTGCTTACCAACAACTTGCTTTCATATATTTTTATAAGGGACATACAAACGAATCTTTGGAAAGTTTTGAAAAAAGTTTGTTAACATATCAAGCATTAAAAGATAAACTCAATGTTGCAAAAATTCATAATAATATAGGAATAGTCTATAAAACTTCAGGTGAATACAAATTGTCGTTAGAGCATTATACAAGTAGTATTAATATATTAAAGAACCTTAAAGACAATGATATACTTTCTGAAACTTATTATAATATTGCTTCAATTTTAATACTTCAAACAAATTATAGTAAGGCACTTGAGTATAGTTTTGATGCTCTAAAAATTATTAATAATAATGATGAGAAAGATAAAAACACCATTATTACAAAAGCAAATATTAAATTTGATATTGGTGTTATTTATCATCATCAAAAAGAATATAATAACGCTCAAAATTACTATTTAAAGGCAGCAGAACTGTTCAAATCCATTGAACATAAAAATGATGTTGCTAAAACATATTTCAATATTGGTGTTTTGAAATTTGAACAAAAAAATTACAACGAAGCAATAATTTATTATAATAAATCATTAAATTATTATACCGAAAAAACTGATATTGCTTACACAAATTACAGCATTGGAAATATCATCAACAAACAGGGAGATTATGAAAAATCAATACCTTTTTTTGAAAAAAGTTTGGGACTTTATAATAATATCAATAATCAAAGTGGTGTTGCATTATGTTTAAGCGGAATTGGAGAATACTATTATAAAACTGAAAAATACGAAAAAGCAGTTACAATTTTAGATTCAGCATATCAAATAGCTAACAGTATTGGAGATGTGCTATTAATTAAAAATATTTGTGAATATTTGAGTTATGCTTACTCCAAAACAAATAATTTTGAACTTGCATATAGCACGCATTGTGTTTACAAAAAAATGTATGATAGTATAAATATTATTGAAAATAAGAGACATAAAGTAGAGTTAGAAATGCAATATAAGTTTAAAAAGGAACAACATAATCAAAAAATTAATAATCAGACAGAAAAAAATAACCTACAAATAATAATTGTAATTTCATTAATGGCAGTTATTTTATTTATTGTTTTAAGCTTTTTTACCTATAGGAGTAGTAAAATTAAAAAAAGAGCAAATATGGCTCTTATCCAAAAAAACGCAGAAATAAATCAACAAAATGAAGAAATTCGTACTCAAAAAGATGCGATTGAAAAACATAAAAACGATATTGAAAAACAACACAAACTTGTTTTAATTAAGAACCAAGAAATAGGAAATAGTATTCTGTACGCCAAGCGAATTCAACAAGCAGTTATGTCAAATTTTTCAATATTGAAAAATCATTTTTCCGAATATCTTATTTATTTCAAACCTCGTGATGTTGTGAGTGGTGATTTTTATTGGGTTGGCGAAAAAAATAATTGTTCCATAGTTATAGCTGCCGATTGTACGGGACATGGTGTTCCTGCTGCATTTATGAGCATGCTTGGTATAAGCTTTTTAAATGAAATAATTAATAAAAATGAGGAGTTTCAAGCAAATATAATACTTGATAAACTTAGGAGTGCAATTATAAAATCTCTTAATCAAGATAAAAGTGATGATTTGTTAATAAACGAAGGTATTGATGTAGCTATTGCGATAATTAATTCAAAAACAAAAATATTGCAATACGCAGGAGCATACAACCCCCTGTATTTAATACGAAACAAACAGATGGATGTTCCTAAATTATCAAAAAATCAATTCAAAATAACTGAATATATAAACAGTGAAAATCATTTGATTGAATTAAAAGCAGATAGAATGCCAGTAGGACTTTATATTAATGATTTAAAGCCATTTACCGCAAAGGAAATTAAAATTATGGTGGGCGATAGTATATACTTATTCTCTGATGGATACACAGACCAGTTTGGTGGAATTACTGAAAAAAAATACTCAGTTAGACGTTTTAAAAAATTGCTTTTAAAAAATGTTTCTAAACCGATGAATGAACAAAGTAAAATATTGAAAACAACACATAAGGAATGGAGAGCAGATATTAAACAACTTGATGATATACTTGTTATTGGACTTAAAATATAAAAACAAATGAATGAAGAAATAAAAACTCTTTTAAACCTAAAATATAATCAATTTAACAACAAAGAGTTCATAAATTCAGACCCAATACAAATTCCTCACAAATTTTCGCAAAAAGAAAATATTGAATTAGCAGCATTTTTAACTTCAATAATTGCTTGGGGAAATAGAAAAATGATAATTAATAATGCAAATAAAATGATGGCGTTGTTAGACAACAATCCAATTGATTTTATTAAAAATGCAACTGCAAAAGATATTGATAATCTTACAAATTTTAAACACCGAACATTTAATGAAATAGATTTTAGGTTTTTTATTAGTTCTTTACAAAATATTTATAAAAACCATGGAGGTTTAGAAAATGTTTTTGCAAATGGCTACAACACAAACCTTACAGTAAAAAATGCGATTATTCACTTTCGTGAAATATTTTTTTCAATTCCGTTTCCTGAGCGTACAACTAAACATATTGCAAATGTACAAAAAAACTCTGCTGCCAAACGTATTAACATGTTTTTAATGTGGCTTGTAAGGAATGATAACATGGGCGTACATTTTGGTATTTGGAAAAAAATTCCTGCTTCGGCTTTAATGCTACCAATAGATGTACATACAGGTAATTCGGCACGTAATTTAGGCTTAACTACAAGAAAACAAAATGATTGGAAAACGGTAGAAGAAGTTACAAATAAACTTCGTAAACTTGACCAAAACGACCCTATTAAATACGATTTTGCTCTTTTTGGTTTAGATATTTAACTCCCTACTAATCTACCCATTCATATTTTTGATTTCGTTTTTTTGGAATAAAACCAGTTTCTTTAATTGCGATAGTTATTCCTTTTTCGTCAAATTTATGATTAGCACCAGCCGAAGACACAACATTCTCCTCTATCATTATTGAACCAAAATCATTAGCACCGCAATTCAAAGCCAATTGACCAGTTTGTTTTCCAACCGTTAGCCACGAAGCTTGTATGTTCTCAATATTATTTAAAATAATACGACTAACTGCCAGCAAACGAAGATATTCAATAGAGGTAACAGGTTTAATATCTGGGTAATTATGTTGCAAAACAGTATCTTCGGCTTGATATGTCCATGGAACAAAAGTTATAAAACCAGAAGAATTATCTGGTTTTTGGGCTTGCAAATCTCTCAACAAAATTAGGTGTTCTATTTGCTCTTTTTTTGTTTCTATAAAACCAAACATCATTGTGGCAGACGTTGGTATATTCAAAATATGAGCTTCTCGCATTACATTTAACCATTGTTGAGTTGTACATTTTCCGGGCGACACTATTTTTCTAATTCTATCGCTCAATATTTCGGCACCAGCACCAGGCAAACTATCTAATCCTGCGTCTATTAATTGTTCAAGTATTTCTCTATATGAAGTTTTTTCTAAAACAGATAAGTGATGAATTTCAGCAGGACCAAGTGCGTGAAGTTTCAAATCTGGAAATTCATTTTTTAAAGTTCTAAAAAGCTTAGTATAAAAATCTAATTTCAACTTTGGGTGTAAGCCTCCTTGTAGCAGTAATTGATTTCCGCCAAGTTTAAAAAGTTGTTTAATTTTTTTTCTATATTCGTCAATTTGAGTTATATAAGTATCGGAGGCATTAAGTTTGCGATGAAAATTACAAAACTTGCAACCTGCAATACAAACATTTGATAAATTTACATTTCTATCTATTATCCAGCCCACTTTATTAGAGTTCTTTTTTGCCCGTTTTCTCAACTCATTTCCTATAAATAATAATTTTGAAAAAGAAGCTTTTTCGTACAAAAATAAAGCTTGGTTAATGTCCAAGTTCTCCCCCTTTAGTACTTTACAATATATTGATGATAATTTCATAAAAAAATTGTTTTGTGTTACTTGTTGTTTTAACAATATTAATAATTTAAAAAAAGTTTATACTCCTCTAACGGAATAGCATAAAAATCGTTTGCATAAGTTTGAGAGTATTTTATTCCATCAATTCTAATTTCATCTTCATCTACAACTCCTTTGTATGCATACCAAAAAAAAGCACCTAATACTTTTATTTGATGATAGCATATAAATATAGAATCACCATTTGTTTTATAAAAACCATAATCAACACTTATATCTCGTGGAGTTTTATTTCTTTTTCGTTTTGGATATAAAATTGATTTATAACTATATACAGTATCTGGCAACATGGCTGTATTGCTAAAATTAATTACAGTACCATCGTTTTTAAATGCAAGATAATTAAGCACATCTCCCCCACCAAGTGCATCACCAACATGATAATAAAAACTTGTGGTATTCAATTTTTTGTTTATATTTGGCTTTTTTTGTTTTGTATAATATTTAAAGCTTTCATTTTTAGGGTGATTAAAAATGATTCGTTCAAATAAATATTGACATGAATTTAAGGTAAATAATAATATAATTAATAACAAATAATATTTGTATTGTTTAAATAACTGCATATATTTTTAATCTATTTCAATAAATGGTATTAGTAAGTAACAGTTTTGAAATTGTAAATTTATAAAATTTTAAATAAAATAATTTATTTTTTAATTAAAATTTTTATTTTTTGAAAAAATCACTTATTTTGGAATATTTTACTAAATTATTTATAATATTTTTATTTTCTAAAAAATAGTGAAATAATGACGTAGTTTGCGAAGTTATTTTTTGACAATTCCTTATCTTAAAAATTCAATTATTTATAAAAACCCTTGTTAAAATGTTGATAATTTACAATATTTCATTAAAAATATATTACTTGTTAGCTTTACTGATTTCTCCTTTTAATAATAAAGCAAAACAATGGATAGCTGGCAGGAAAAATATTTTTGAAAAAATAAAAAATTCTAATATTGAAGGCAGTCAAAACATTTGGTTTCATGTGTCTTCGCTTGGGGAGTTTGAACAAGGTTTACCTGTGATAGAAAAAATTAAATTAAAATATCCTAAACATAAAATTGTTCTAACCTTCTTCTCTCCTTCGGGTTACGAAATCAAAAAAAATAGTAAAATTGCAGATTTTGTTTTTTATCTTCCTAATGATAGCAAAAAAAATGCCCATAAATTTATTAAAATAATTAATCCACAAATTGCTTTTTTTGTGAAATACGATTTTTGGTATTATTACCTCAAAGAGCTTAAAACTAATAATATTCCAACATATATTTTCTCTACAATATTTCGTAAAAAACAATCTTTTTTTAAATGGTATGGCAAATGGTATAAAAAAATGCTTGGTTTTTTTACACATATTTTTGTTCAAAACGAGGAGTCTATAAATTTATTAAAATCAATAGGTATAACAAACACCACAATTGCTGGAGATACTCGTTTTGATAGAGTAATAGAAATTTCGGAAAATTCCAAAAATCTTGATCTGATAGATAAATTTAAAAACCAAAAATTTACTATTGTAGCAGGAAGTACATGGCAAGCCGATGAAGAAATTTTGATTAAATACATAAATAATCAATCCGAAAATATTAAATTTATTATTGCTCCTCATAATATAAATAAACAAAATATAGAAAGGATAACAACTTCTTTAAATGTAGATTATAGTGTGCATTCTAAATTAAAACTTGAAGAAGTAAAACATTCAAAAGTTCTTATTATAGATAATATTGGAATGCTTTCGTCGGTTTACAAATATGGAGAAATTGCATATATTGGAGGTGGCTTTGGTGCAGGAATACACAACACTTTGGAGGCAGCAACTTATGGTATGCCAGTAGTTTTTGGAACAAATTATCATAAATTTAAAGAAGCAAAAGACTTAATTGAACAAAAAGCGGCATTTGAAATTGAAAATTTTGATGATTTTAATAAAATAATTTCCAAGTTGTTTTCAAATATAGATTTTCTTGAAAAAAGTTCAACTAATGCCAAAAAATATGTACACACTCACAAAGGTTCAACAAATTTAATAATAGAAAATATATGGCTTGTCAAAACAAATTATTAACTATTTTAACTTGTTCTTTTTGTTCTTAAAACCTTATAATTAATTACAATCACATTTATCAATTTCGTTTATCACATTATTAAAAATTTCATTTCTATTAGTTTGCAGTTTTTTTTCTGCAATATTTTTGGCATTATAAAAACCTCCTTGATAAAATCTTGTGTACCAAGGAACAATGCTAATTGCATCAATAACATGATATTGGGTGGCTACATAAATTGCTAAGGTAGCTATGGAGGAGGTTAAAAATAAAGAATTTACACCGTCTTTTATATCACCAGCATAAATCTGTCCCAAACCTGGAAGTATTAAACTCAAAATATATGCTGTTTTTGGATTTGGTTTTTTTAATTTTTTGTTGGTAAACAAAATATGTATTGCATCTTGTTGTTCGGCACAACAATTAGCCATAGATTTAATAAAATATTTTTCAGCAGAATCAAAATTATTTAATCCATAAAAACATATTCCGAGATAAAAAAATTTTCTTTTCTGAAAATAAATTGAAAGTGTGTCGCTTAATCCATAAAGGTCTATTAAAGCATAACGAAACTCGGATTCAAAAATATAACAACTTGCTTTTTTAAATATCAGTTCAAATTTTAAACTATCGTTTGTACAACAATTAATTGATAACTTATAGTATTCCACCGCTTTAGAATAATCGTGAAGTTCCAAATATATATTTGCTATTTGATTATAAATATAAAAATTATTTTTTTCTTTTTCAAAAAAAAGTATTCTTTTATAGTTTTGTAGTGCTATTTCATAATTTTTTATTTCAAATTGATTGTCTGCAAATTCTATTGTTTGTGAAATAGTCTGTGCGTTGGTACAATAAATAGTGCTAAAAATTATAAAAAACAGTGTTATGTACTTTTTTATTAATTTCATAATTTATTCTTTTGTTGTATCGCTTGGCAGATTTAAAAGCCCCAAAAATATTTCCAGTATAAAAACCAAAAGAAACTCCAAAAAATGCCCAGCCATAAATACTCTCAATTCCTTTTTGATTAAAACCACGATATGCCTGAAACGCATTTGCTCCCACAAAAAATAAAGAAATCAGTCCGTCTTTCCAGTCGGTGGTATAAAACTTCCCTAATCCAGGAACAATTGCAGAAAGCAACATTGCCAAATATGGATTTTTGTATTTCAAATGTTTTGTATCTTCACTTATTAAAGCAAGCGAATTATAAAAATCAGTTTCTATTTTGTTCGTATTCACAAACATACGACTTTTCTCATATTCTTCATTCAATAAAAGAACTGCAAGAGCATATTCTGTTATTTCTATTTGTGTAAAAGCATTTTTATTTTCCAGAAAATTTGAGGCTAATTTATTTTGTTCCGAAATTAACAATAATTTCATATATTCATGCGAAAAAATATTGTCCATCACAAAATTGTTATGCAAACTAAATGTATTAATACGGTTTATTGCTTTGTCGTACTCTCCATTTTTACGATACGATTTAACCAAAAAAAGTTTGGTATCTGAATTATTTGGAGAAAAAAACAAAAGTCTTTCGTATTCGTTAATTGCCAAGTGGTATTGTTGTGTTTTATATAAATATGAAGCATATTGTGCGGTGTGTGTAGAGTCAAAAATATTTTGACAACTTGCTACATAAGAAGATATTAATATAAATATTATTAGACAGTTTTTCATATTTAAAATAATATTTTAAAAAATTAACAAAAAAATGATATTTTTAACGAAATAACTTAGCTTGCCTTTACAGGCAAGGCTTTTGATTTCGTTCCTTTGGTGCTTAATGGCGTTATTTTTGTTTTTAACAATTCAATAAATATAATAATATCAGTATATTTGCATGTTTTTTGAAGACGATAAAATTCAAAATAACAAGTTTATATGGTTAATTATTTATTTTTATATGATAAAGGCACTATTTTTTTTGGATTTTTTTAACCAAAACCACTATAAATCTCTTTTTTTTAATGTTTCAATTTACGGTCATATTTATTAATATTTACATAGAAAATTAAAATATTAATAGCTAATAAAATTGTTCCTATTGTTATACACGAAAATGTTTCAAAGATGTCGGATAAATATTTTCCTAAAAACAAGTCACTTGTGAAAACAACTAATAATATTGATATATAAAAGCTAATTTTTAAATAATAGTTCAAGACGTTGTTTAAAGTATTTTTGTATTGATATATAAATAAATAATTTATGAAATAGCCAGAAAACAAGAAAATAAAATATGCTTTCCATGCAAGAGGAGATAGAATAGGAATTATTGTCATAATAAAAGCGTATTCTAAAAATGATTTTAAGTTATTTTTTTCTGCTAATTTATTACGAAACAAAGCAACAACAAATGAACCTGCAATGGCAACTATTGCATAAGAAACAATTTTTACTTGTTCTATTGTTAAATTTACTACATTCAAATATATTGCTTGGTTTAATGGTTGATTTAAACCTGGACTATCATGGGTCAAAAGGCTTCGCATCATTGAAAAAAATGATTGGTTTTTATGTGCCACAGAAGCAAAGGGAGCCACATTGTAATTATACCAAAAACTGTAATATTCAAGAGTTTGAGCATAACCAAAAACAAGAAATGGAACAGCACTAAACAGAATACAAAAAAATACTGTATATACTGATATTTTAAATTCTCTTTTTACAACGAAATATAAAAGTAGAAATACTGGATAAACTTTTATTGAAATGCCAAAAGCCAAAATAATAGCGGCAAGCATGTCCTTTCCTTTTGAAAAGTAATATATACTTGACATAACAATAAGTAGCATAAAGATATTTATTTGGATATTAGATAAATTATCAAGTATGTACTTAAAAATAATCAATATTGGAATTAATATAATAAAATGTGTGATATAGATGTTGCTTTCTGTAAGCTTTTTGGGCTGTTTCAATGGAAATAATTTTAGCTTTCGCTTAATAGTTAATTTTGTTGTATATGCTATTATATGAAACATAGCATAAATGCACATAATCAGCCAAATAAAACGAATTAAATATATGTTAAAATTATCCACAACTGCTATTGGTACACTTACAATAGAGAAAAACGGAGGCCAGGTGTTGATTGCTGGTTGGTTATAAATATTATCGCCTTCAATAACTAAATTTCCGGCCAAAACATATCCTATAAAATCACCCTTTTTAGTAAACGTGTCTCTACCAATCTCAAATGATAAGGCGAGAATAATTAAACCTAAAATTATCAAACTTATATTGATTTTTTTTTTCATTACTTATTTTCTTTTTGTGAAAAAGAAATAAAAAGTTGCTCCAAAATGCGTCATTTTTTATAATTAGAAAATAAACGCCAAATAGCGAGATACATAAGTGTTTTTCTAAGCCGTAAAATCGCAAAATAAAGTTGTAGGTTGGAGTTACTTATTTTTTCTTTTTCACTTAATTAAATTATATTTTAATATACAGTAAATTGCACGAAATCCATCTTTCCAGTTTATCTTTTTTCCCTCTTCGTAAGTTCGGCCATAATAAGATATACCAACTTCATATATCCTGATTTTCGGAATCCGAGAAATTTTTGCAGTAATCTCAGGTTCAAATCCAAAACGCTTTTCATATAATTTTAGGTTTTTAATAATGTTGGTATCAAACATTTTATAGCAAGTTTCCATATCAGACAAATTCAAATTTGTAAGACTATTAGAGAGAAATGTTAATAATTTATTCCCAATAGAATGCCAAAAGAATAAAATCCTATGTGGCTTTGCACCTTTAAATCTCGAACCATAAACCACATCTGCAACGCCATCAATAAAAGGCTTTAATAACAAATTAAATTCTTCGGGGTCATATTCTAAATCTGCATCTTGAATTACTGTCAAATCGCCTGTTGCTTCATTTATTCCTGTATGAATTGCGGCACCTTTTCCTTTGTTCATATCATGTTCGTAGTATTTAATATCAACATCCTTGTTTTCAGATATATAATTTAATAGAATTTCTTTGGTATTATCTTTTGAAAAATCATTCACAAGAATTAATTCTTTTGACAAACCATTAATTAATTCAACAGATTTGATTTTAGTGAGAATATTAACAATTGTATTCTCTTCGTTGTAAACAGGTATAATAATTGATAATTTTTTCATTTTATATTTATTTTTAAAAGAAAGAATATTTTTTTAATTTCTAA
>JAOZTW010000350.1 GCA_029938985.1 Bacteroidales bacterium
TTTTATAAATTATTGATAATCAATATAAAATGAAAGCAAAAACTTTAGTAATTAATAATTTACTTAGGAATTGGAAAATAATAAGTTCGGAAACAGTTAAATTAGTTTGCTATTTTTAGAACTTAAAACAAATTACTAATAATGAATTATTTGAAACTTTATTTTCTAAAAATAATGACACAGTTTCCGAACATATTTTTTGACAATTCCTTAATCGTCTTTAAACGATTTAGACCTAAAAGCAGCAATAGCAATTAATACGAAAATTGAGAAAATAGAAATCCAAGCCCACATAGGAAACACAGGAGTTTCACCACTTGCATAACTATGTAACCCTTTTGTGAAAAAATAGTTTACTCCAATAAAAGTCATTAACACACTGCCAAATCCAACTACTGAGCTGGCATTAAAAACAAAAGAATTTCGTAGTTTTGGTATAAATTTTATGTGCATTATTATAGCATAAACAATTATTATAATAAGAGCCCAAGTTTCTTTTGCGTCCCATCCCCAGTATCTTCCCCATGATTCGTTTGCCCATATTCCACCAAGAAATGTTCCTATGGTTGCGAAAACTATTCCTATCGAAATGTTCATTTCACTAATATACGAAAGCTCTTTTATTACCGATGTTAATCTTATAGAATTTTTTTTGGTTCTAAAAAGATATAGAAATAAATTTATTAGACCAAGTAAAAAAGAAGAGCCTAAAAAACCATAACTTATTGTAAGTGTTGCAACATGGATAATTAACCAGATAGATTTCAAAACTGGTTGTAGGTTTGTTAATTGTGGGTCGTAGCTACTGTGTCCTGCTGTCATTAAAATAAAAAATGCCATAAGAACTGATGCTGCCAAAGTAATTTTTGAACTTCGCAAAAAACTAAATCCTGCCAAAAGTGCCGACCAAGCAACAAGAATTAATGCTTCGTAACCGTTACTCCAAGGAGCATGTCCTGTTAAATACCATCTTAATCCCATTCCAAAAGTGTGATATAAAAAGGATAAAGCCAAAATACCTGTGAAAATATAGAACAATATATTTACTATTTTTCGTTTCTTTTTACCAAGACTGTCGATAAATGCCAAGACCATCAGTAACATGCTAAGCATCGAATAAACTCTTTTTAACTTCACAAATATTTCTGAATTATTATAAAATATTTCGTATTTAATTTGCGATTTAGTAGGAATTTTATCAACCACCGAACTGTTTCTTTGAATATTACTAATATAATTCAAAATTTTATCAGCTTCAGAGTAATTATCAGATGTTCTGGCAGTTATGAATTCCTTATAATATAATCCCATTAAATTATAATAACTCTGTTTTGGTAATTCCAAGTTTTTTATTAGCAGACCAACATTGCCATGTAGAGGAGTTTTGGAAAGCGAATCTCCCCAACCAACCCACTTATCATCTTTGGAATCTTGCAAAGGAAAAATATTTAACATTTTACCTTTAAAAATCATCATGCAAATATTTATTCGTTCATCTACTTTAATAATTTCTTTATCAAAAGTATTTCGTTCTGATTGTTTTTTTCTGAATGCCTTATTAATATGTGTTTGCAATTTGTACTGACCTTCAACAGTTATAAAATCATTGAAAGCTGCATGTTTTCCTGAAATACCAATTTCTTTTCGCACAGATTTTTCTCGTACATAAATAATTTTTTGATTACTCCAAAAGTCTGCATTCAGCTGCATATCTATTAAAACTTGCGTAGCATTCATTTGTCCCATTCCGTCAATTTCAAAATTGTCTTTTCTTGATATTTTGTGCATTATATCAATAGCTATAGTTTGCACAGGAGCAAATCTTCCGCTGTAAGTTTGAGCAACCAATTCAGAAAACTTATCTATATGTTCTCTGTTTGCATCAGTAATTTTATTTTGGGCAAACGAACTCCCGCCAAACATAATCAAGAGTATTATTGTGAAGGCGATTTTTTTTCTATCAATTTGAAGTTGTTTAATTTTTTGGCGAAGTTGAGCAAATCGGGAACCTTTATTAAACAAGGCTAATACAAAACCGAGAAATAAAAAGAAATAACCGATGTATGTAACAATTGTGCCGTATTTATCATGATTTACTGATAGTATTGTTCCTTTTTCATCTTCATCGTAAGAGGACTGGAAAAATCTATATCCTTTGTAATCAAGTACATTATTCATGAAAATTTTATGATTTTGAGTAATATTTTCGTTTTTGTCTATTAAAACTACATCGCTCGCAAACGACGAAGGACTTGATGAGCCAGCATATCGTTCAAGAGTAAAATCTTCTAATTTTAGTGAAAACGGAAGTTCAAATGCTTTGTCTCCATAAGAAAAATATATTGTATGCTCTCCAAAATTATGTGCTGAATATTCGGAATTGTAACCTTTTCCTCCAAAAACTGTTGCTTGATAATTATTATCTTTAATTTTTACATCAAAAATAACTGCATCTGGCACAACAACATCGCTGGCACTTACCAATTTATTTACAGCTTTTTGATAATAATTTGTAAGTGCAAACATTAAATTATTTATTTCAAAATATCCATTTCCATCAAAACCAACAATTGAGTCGCTTGGAATTGTATCTGTTATAGATTCGTTCTCATTTGATCTTATTCTTTTTAAATCTTCTTTTGCTATAATAGTAAATTTCCCTGATTGTTCAGTGATATTTATATCATTTTTTGGGTCGTTGTTGTTGTAGGCAATAATAATATTTCCAATTTTTTGTTTTTCTCCTTCATTAATTACAATTTCATTTTTTGTATTATTAAAAAATGCAAGTAATTTTATCATATTTACTCCATTTTCATTATTTTCTTCTATTTGTTCTATAGCGTTGGGAATAAATTTATTAAACTTTATTTCTACTTTTCCCATTAGTTCGGTCTCCAAGTTTAAATTAAATGATTTTGTTGCTTGATTAAAAACAACTTTATCTTCCGAACTATATTTAATATCATTTTCTTCAGAATACACACTCAAACAGGACTCTGATAAGTGTAAAATATTTGTTGTTTCTCCTTCTCTTATGTGCATCATGCCTTCAAAACTTGCGTACCGTGTTATAGCTGCTCCTACAATTACAAGTATAAATGCGGCATGTAATACGAAAATCCAAATTTTGTTTTTTGCCAACAATTTATATTTTTTTATATTTCCTATAAAATTTACAACTATAAGAATATAAATTACTTCTAACCATTTTGCATTATATATTAATGCCTTAGCTGTTTCAGTATCATAACTATTTTCAATAAAAGTTGCGATAGCAAGTGCTAAACCATAAACAAATAAAAGTGCAAATGTTGTTTTACCTGAGAATAAAATATCTAAAATCTTTTTCATTATTTTTAATTTTCTAATATTTTTAAAGCCACAAAATTAAAATAATTATATTAAATTCACAATTTTTTAAAAAAATATATGATATTAATGTTTATTAGTTTGTATTAGTGAAAAAGAAAAAATAACTAACTCCAATCGACTTGTTTCTTTTTTACTAAGGAGTTGCTCAAAAACAATTAACCATTTTATAAAATATAAATATAGTTATTTACACAATTTTTTCAGTTAAATAGACCCTTTATATCTCTTTAAGATGTCCACTGATGTAGTTATTATTCAAGAATATACATTAAATAATTGTCCATATTGTGATAAAAAAAGTTTTTCCGTGTAAATAAATCCAATTAATCATAATTAGGACATTTTAACTGTGAAAGTTATTGTAATTAAGGTTATTAACACGCCAGTCAGGTGTTTTCCACCTGACTGCCGCATCCTTTGTCAATGCAGTAAGGTGAAAAACACCTGACTGGCGTGATTCATTTGTCCCACTTTAAACGTGTAGCCTAATTTTTTTTTACAACATAATAGTATATATAAACGTTTTAAACAACTGCAGAAAAATTATTAATAAATTTTCTGAAATAAACACAGTTATTTATTATTGTAGTGATATTTAGATATTTAAAAAGTTCTTTACAATCACTTTCTTTATAATTAGAATTTTTCATTAAAAACTCTTTCGGTTCTATCTGTTTCATTGGATTGTTTTTAAAAACAATATTAGCATTAAAATATTTATTAAAATTATCAATATCGGCAAGAATAAGAGCTTCAATTTCGTAAATATTTAATAAATAAAAGCCTTTTTTATCAACTACACTATTGAATGAAGAAAAATAGTTTTTTCTTTCAATTAATTTTTTCTTATCATCTTCCAAAGCATCTAAATCTCTAATAAAGATAAGGAAGTCAGGTTTTTCTGTTTCGTAATTAATTCTTAATCTCCGCTTGGCTTTTTGATTGTCAAGGTTTGAACCTCTTATATTTTTTATCATTTCTACAAAAATCAAGTCTTTACTAAATTTTTGATTCAATAAGTTTTCTATTGCTTTTGTATCGTGTGGCGATTCGCCTATTAATCCTATTTTTTTCATATACAATTTGTTAAAAATTATTTGTATGTTTCCAATAATCACTTAAATCTAATTCTTGCATATATTTTTTTGCCTTTTCTATATCTTTGTCAGACAAATGTTTTAGAATACTACCCTTATTTTTATTAAATTCACAAATAATAATTCTATCTAACTCGTCCTTATCTAAATGGTCTAATATTTCGGGCGAATGTGTGCTAATAATTATTTGTTTATCTTTACTGGATTCTTTCAAAAAAGTCATTAATTGAAATAATTGATGTGGATGAATGCCTAATTCTGGTTCTTCTAACAAAATTATTTTATTATTAAATGGATAGTTCAGATATGTAGGATTAACATAGTCTGATTTTGTTAACTTATTGTCTATTACAATTTTATCAAATGAAATCTCAGCAATTATAATAAAAATTCTTTTTAATCCGTCAGATAAATTAGAGAAAGGAAACCATTTATTGTTTACAAAAAACTCAAAAAATACATTTGAAATTTTAAAATTATTATCTTCTATTTTGTTTACTGAAATATCTTTATTAATTCTAATATCTTCAATTATTGTAAATGATTTTAGATTATTATATAAATTATTTCTAATATTTTGATTAAAAAACTCCACAACATCATTCTTCACTTGTTCGGCTTTTGTATTTTGGTCGTAATAACTATAATAGGCTTTATAAAAAGAAAATAAAAAATGTAAAAAAAGTGGTTTCTTTCCATCTCTTATAATTTTATTTATTTCGGAAGAGAAATTATTTTTTATTGAAAAATGAAATGGATATTCTAATAAATACAAATGTCCGTTTGTTATTCCGTGTTTTATCATAACAGAGTATGTTCCTATTATTTCTTGGTCTATTTCATTTACATTTCCTTGAAATTCGTCTTTCAAATTATTTTCGTTATCAAATATTTTTCTTTCAAAATAAAATTGATTATTTTTATTTGAGTTAAGCATATCGTCCCAAATATCTTTTTTGTTCATGCGAGCATAAAGTTGATGATATTTTTCACCATCATTAAACTCAACTATTGAACTAAAATCTGGTTCAATGTCATTATAATGCCTTCTTAAAGTCATGTTCAAAAAACTTAAAAAATTGGTTTTTCCTGCACCATTTTTTCCAATCAATATATTTATATCTGATTTTAAATCAATTTCTAAATCTATAATTGATTTGTATCCTTTAAATTTTACTTTTGTTATAGTTGTTTTTTCCATCGGTATAAATTTTGAAATAAAATCATTTCTTTGTGTAGAGAATTTTTGGCGTTTTTCACAAGTATCAATTTCTTAGTTACTTTTGAAATATTAAAATGCTCATTTACAAATGTAAACTTTAATTCTAATATTTCAAAAAAGCCTTGAACTTGACACTCGTGAAAA
>JAOZTW010000351.1 GCA_029938985.1 Bacteroidales bacterium
TGCGGTATTTAAAAAATAAAAATGCCTTGTGCTTTACACTTATGAAAAACGCCAACTAAATGGATAAAAGAATACGCAAAAATTGATTTTCCTGAAAATTCGGAATTTACTGAACCAAAACATATTTCAAATGTAACTTGGGCTGTTTTGCACATAAAACCAAAAAGTAAAGAGGTGATAGTTGGTTATATTGAAGAGAATGTTTTTTCTATTATTTTTTTGGATAAAGAACATAAATTTTGGCCAACTGAATCGAAAAATACATAAATAATTTCATTTTCACGAAATAAAAAATCTGATTTGTTTTTTTCTATTGAAATAATAAAAAATACAAATCGGATTAAATATAATAAAAACTAAGTTTATAATTGTGGTCCAGCTGCTACAAGTTTTTTAGCTTCTTCGTTGTCTGTAAAGAATTTAAAGTTGTTAATAAATCTTTGTCCAAGATCTTTTGCTGCTGCGTCCCAATCTTCTTTATTTGCCCATAAGTTTCTTGGGTTCAATAATTTGCTATCTACTTTGTTTACAGCCGTAGGTATTGCAAGATTAAATACTGGACAGTTTTCAAATTCTGCATTGTCCAAAGAATTGTCTAAAATAGCATCAATAATTGCTCTTGTTGAAGTTAGGTCAATACGATTACCTGTTCCAAAAGCACCGCCAATCCAACCTGTATTAACAAGGTATGCAGTAGCTCTATGTTCTTCCATTTTTTTAATCAATTCTTCTGCGTATTTTGCAGGGTCTAAAAGAAGGAATGCCGCTCCAAAACATGCTGAAAATGAAGGTACAGGTTCTTTTATTCCACGTTCTGTTCCTGCAACTTTTGCAGTATATCCGCTTATGAAATGATATTTAGTTTGGTCTGGAGTTAGTTTTGAAACTGGAGGAAGTACACCAAAAGCATCAGCTGTAAGGAAAATAACTTTATTTGCGTGTCCAGACTTTGAAATTGGTTTTACTATGTTATCTATGTGATATATAGGATAAGAAACACGAGTGTTTTTTGTTTTTGTAGAACCAGTGAAATCAATTTCCATTGTTTTTGGGTCAAAATCAACATTTTCAAGCAGTGCGTCTCTTCTTATGGCGTTGTAAATATCTGGTTCTTTTGCGGGGTCTAAATCAATAGTTTTAGCATAACAGCCACCTTCAAAGTTGAATACACCATCGTCGTCCCAACCATGTTCGTCGTCTCCAATCAGTGCTCTGTTTGGGTCAGCCGAAAGTGTGGTTTTTCCTGTTCCTGAAAGTCCGAAGAATATAGCAGTGTTTCCGTCTTTGCCTACATTTGCAGAACAGTGCATTGCCGCTATTCCTTTAAGTGGTAGATAATAATTCATTACAGAAAAAATTCCTTTTTTCATTTCGCCACCATACCATGAACCACCAATAACTGCCATTTTATCTTTAAGATTAAAAGCGGCATATACATCACTGTTAAGTCCGTGTTCTTTCCATTTTGGATTAGCTGTTTTTGAAGAGTTGAATACTACAAAATCAGGTTCAAAATTTTCGAGGTCAGCTTCGCTTGGTCGGATAAACATATTTTTTACAAAATGTGCTTGCCATGGAACTTCAACAATAAATCTTACTTTTAGTCTGGTGTCTTCATTTGCTCCAGCAAATCCATCTTGAACATAAAGTTTTTTTCCAGATAATTGTTTAAGACTATTTTCTCTTAAATCATTCCAAATATCAATTGAAATTGGTTTGTTGTCTGAGGCTGGTCTGTGGTCGTTTTTCCACCAAATATTTTTTTCGTTTTCTTCTTCTTTTACAATATATTTATCCTTAGGAGAACGTCCCGTAAAGATACCTGTATCAACAGTTACAGTGTCTAAACTTGTTAAATATCCTCGTTCAAAACCTTCTAATTTGGAATCTGTTTCATGTTTAAATAATTCTTCGTAAGAAAGATTATGAAAAATTTCTTTTACATCTGTAATACCGTACTGAGTCAAATTGATTTTAGCCATTGTTTTTTTATTAAATTTGAATAAATAATAGATTTTCAAGTGCAAATTTACGATTTATTATGAAAATAAAAAAATTTTTATTATTTTTGTAAATCTTTTTTACATTTTATTTCTGTAGGTATGTAAAATGTAACACCTCTAAGGTTGTTACTGCCTTATAACTGTCAGGATATATGTATATTATCAATTAAAAACCAAAATATTGTAGGAGTAATTATTTGTTAATATTTATTTACTATGATATAACTATTAAATTTTTTTTATGAACTATCAAGAAACATTAAATTATCTTTTAGAAAAATTACCAATGTACCAAAGAATTGGTGAGGCTGCTTACACAAAAAACTTAGACACAACTTTTGCTTTGGATAAATATTTTGGTTGTACACACAAACAATTTAAAAGTGTTCATATTGCAGGTACGAACGGGAAAGGGTCTGTTGCTCATGGTATAGCTTCTATTTTACAAGAAGCTGGTTATAAGGTAGGTTTACATACCTCGCCACACTACAAAGATTTTAGAGAACGAATAAAAATAAATGGAGCTGTTGTTACGAAAAAATTTGTTGTTGATTTTATAGATGAGCATAAAGATTTTTTGGACGATTTAAAACCTTCTTTTTTTGAAATCACTGTTATGATGGCTTTTGAATACTTTGCTACAAATAGCATTGATATAGCAATTATAGAAACAGGAATGGGCGGACGTTTAGATTCTACAAATATTCTTGAACCAGAGCTTTCGGTAATAACAAATATTGATTTAGATCACACTCAATTTTTAGGTAACACTATTGAAGAAATAGCAGAAGAGAAGGCAGGAATTATTAAACAAAAAGTTCCTGTGGTACTTGGTACTAATAATAAGGAGGTTGTAGAGATAGTTAATATAGTTGCTTCTGAAAAAGAATCTCCTGTTTTTATTGCTCCAGACAAATTTATTGTTAAAAGAATTAGCAGTTCGAATAAAAATAGTATTAAAATTCTTAAAAACAAACGTTCTTTTTTATCAACAATAAATCTGGATTTACTTGGTGAGTATCAACTTGAAAATATTCAAACAGTGATACAAAGTATTATTGTTTTGAAAAAAAATTATAGTATAAAGAAGGAAGATATACAAGTGGGTTTGTCTAAAATAAAAAAAAACACAAAAATAATGGGACGTTGGCAGATATTAAATAACAGCCCTTTAACAATATGTGATTCTGGACACAACGAAGCAGGAATAAAAGTGGGAATGAAACAAATTAAAGAATTAAAATATAAAAAACTTCATTTTATTTTTGGTCTTGTACAAGACAAACCAATTGATAAAATATTGGATTTATTACCAACAGATGCAGAATATTATTTTACTCAAGCAAATATACCCAGAGCTTTGGATTGTGATGAATTACAAGAAAAAGCAAAAAAAATAGGTTTGTCTGGAAAATCATATAAAACAGTAAGACTCGCATATTTAAAGGCAAAAAATAATGCCTCTATAAATGATTTAATTTATGTAGGAGGTAGTGTATTTGTTGTAGCTGAGGTTTTATAAGCATGTTAAAATATTGGATTAGTTCATGAAAAATAAAACTCTAAGCTCCAGTTTGTAAAAACGTAGAATAGTGGCAGACTTGTCTGGCAAATTATATGATTTGTAGCCTATTTGCTGATTCTCCAAGCTGGAGTTTGGAGTTACATTTTTTTAATGTCATTTAACTTCTCTATTTTGTTTAATTATATTGTAGGCTTCTAAAATTTCTTGGAATTTTTTTGTGTGTTCATCTTTGTTATCCGAATTTTTGTCTGGGTGGTATTTATGAGCTAATTTGCGATATGCTTTTTTTATTTCATCAAAGCTTGCTGTACTGCTTACTCCAATAATTTTATAATATTTTTCAAGATTGTCGTATTTTATTGTGTCATTTATGGTTTTGTATTCTTGTTTTTCAAATTGACAACGTTTTTTTTCACTATTAATATTTTTATTTTTAAGAAAATCATATTGAGATTTACTTAAACCTAAAGTGAAAGCAAATTTACGAAACAAATTATTTTCTGTAATTTGTAAATTATCACAAATCGCCAAACCAAATAAAGCATTAGATATGTATATTTTTTCTTTGTTTGATATTTTATTGTTTACATTATTATAAATCTCTTCCAAACTAATTTTTCTCTTTGATAAATCATTTTTTAAGAATAACTCTGCATCTGTTGCCAATTTTTTGCCAAGCTGAATAATTAAAAATTGATTTATTATAAAATAATCATTATTATTAGGTTTTTTTATTTTTGTTAAAATATAGGTTGAACCTAATAAAAAAACATAGTTTACATTGGTAATCTTTCTAATAATTGTAGCGTCTTTGCTTTTATTTTTATAAAATGAAAAAACAAAAATTGTAACGATAAGAAAAAATATACTTAAAAAAAAGTTTAGGTAAGCAATAATTAGAAAGAGAGTAATCAAACCAATAATTAGAAATATTGTTTGATTAAATTTATCGTCAACAGTATTACTAACAATTTTATTATCCCAAAAACGATTTAACTTGAAGTGTTTACAAAAAATATGATAAATAGGCTTATTCTTTGTTACATTGCAAGTTAACCCTGTGTTTCTATACACCCGTGCATAATTGCAACGTTTACATAAATGTTCTTTAGATGCAAAAATCATAAATTAAGTTTTAACCTTTAAAAAAAAACAAAAGTATGAAAAAAAAAATCAATTCTACTATTATTTTTGGCATCAGTTTTATTTTCTTGCCAGCCACCAGTAAATAATAATGAAACTAATAATGAGAGTTCAACCGTTTCTGAAACAGGACACCTAAAGTACCCATACAAAAGTTTTTACCTGTTTATATATTTGTAATATGCTAAATAATAAGATTATATGTAAATGCGTAAGCAACATTAAATAGGTCTTAGACCTTATATATGTCGGTACTTTGGTATAAACAATCGGCAGAAATGAAAGCTTGTTATTATCAAACTTTTAATTTTGCAAAAAAATTGTTGGACGAAAAAATTGCTGGCGAAGAAACAAACAAACTACCAAAAGCTGTGGTTGTAGATGTGGACGAAACTATGTTGGATAACAGTCCGTATGAAGTAGAATTAATAAATACTGGAATTGCCTACACATCTGAAAGTTGGAAAGCTTGGACTGACAAGGCAAGTGCAAAAGCTCTTCCAGGTTCATTAGATTTTGTAAAATATGCAGAATCAAAAGGAGTAGAAGTGTTTTATATTTCGAATAGAAAATTAAATGAAGTAGAAAGCACTATGAAAAATCTTAAAAATATTGGTTTTCCGTATGCAGACAAAAAACATATACTTTTTAAAGACCAAACAAGCGACAAAACCGAACGCCGAGCAAATGTTTCGGAAAATTATGAAATTATTTTGCTTATTGGAGATAATTTGAGAGATTTTGATGAACTGTTTAAAAACCGTGAAACAAATAATGGTTTTGATATTGTTGAAGAAAATAAGGAGGCTTTTGGAGACAAATTTTTAATTCTTCCAAATCCAATGTATGGCGAATGGGGGAAAAGGTAGTCTGTAAAATTCATTTAAAAGTGGGTATTGTACTCCATATTAAAACAAAATCCAACCAACCGTAGAGAAAACTTGAAATTTGACTTTGAAGTTTGGTGAAAAAATATTTTGAAAAACTGTCAGGAACTTTGATAAGGCATATTAAAATAAATAATTAACTAAAGTTTTTGCCTTCATATTTACCAGATTATTAGATAGTTGTAGTTATTTAGTGGAAACATAACACCCAGATAATCAACATATTAAGTTTTTACAAATAACACTTAATTAGCATACTGTAAGCATTTTACAAGT
>JAOZTW010000939.1 GCA_029938985.1 Bacteroidales bacterium
AATTTTATAAATTATTGATAATCAATATAAAATGAAAGCAAAAACTTTAGTTAAAAATTAACAGAATTCTCTTAAAACCAAATATACCTACTAAAAGACTATCAATTGATAGTCTTTTTTTTATTCAAAAAATTGGCATTTTTCATAAATGCAAAATACTGCGTTATTTTGATTATTTTAAAATCCTCATTTACAATAAGTAAAATGCGGTATTTAAAAAATAAAAATACCTTTTACTTTACACTTATGAAAAACGCCAAAAAATTACATCTGCATTTTAGAATGCACCAAATTTTATGAAAAACACTGCACCAAAACCCGAAAAATTAGAACTTTTATAACCATCTAATTTCACATTACCAACAAAACGATATTCTGGAGCCAAACCAATTCTTACAAATTCGTTAAAATTTATTTCCAATTCGAGCATTGGTTGTAATATATAAACCAAGTTGGTATGTACTGATTCTTCGGTATCGTTTCGCCTGATAGATACGGCTCCCATTGCCCAAAACATACTTGGAGTTAGATGAACAGGTGCATGCCAATTAATCATGTAACCTGTCCAAAATCCACCATAACCAAAATGCAAATTATGAGAAATATTTTGTTGCAAATCAAGTGGTTCATAGTTTTTTTCTTTTACTGGAATTCCAACAAGAGTTCCATATCCTCCTCCTCCAAGTAAAAAATTGTGTTTAAATATTTTTCCTCCACCTGCTCCAATCATAAAAGTTGGACGACTGTCGAAAACTGTAAATTGAAATTTTTGAGCTACTAAAAAAGTACTTCCTTTTTTGTGTTTCAACAATGTTCTCATGTGTGTTGTGTCGTTTTGACCAAATAACAAATTGCACATAAATAATATTGCAATAAAACTTAATGTTTTTTTCATTGTAAATAAATTTGTATTTATTTTTATATATTGAAATCAAAGGAATTAAAAAAATAATCCATTAATAAAAGCTACTCCTGTTAAAAGAAATCCTATTCATATTAAATGTTCGGGCAAAGGCATTGGTGCTAAGATTGGCAAGACTATTATAAACATTTGCTATATTTGGATTTAGTTCAATAGCTTTTTCATAATCTTTTTTTGCTGTTTTATAATCTTTTCTTTCGTTTGCTTTGTATGCTTTTTCAAAAAAATATTGTGCTTTTTCTATTTGTGTCATTTTATAGTTTTTTAGTTTTTGCCAAAAAAGGCATGTTTCATATTTCAAAAATAAACATTATATGAAACATATCAAAAAAATGGTTTATTTTAAAATAAAATTAATAAATTGGTATTTTTAGTTATTTAAGAAAGGAATAAAAAATAGAACTTAAATTAGGTATTGTTACCTATAACTTCAAATATTATTAACCTGATTAATTCATAAATCAATGACGTTCAAATATACAGACAGTTACGCCTCGGAATAGAAAATTTATGAATTATTCAGGTTAAGTTTCTCAACTGGTTTTTATTTTTTTAACAAAAAAAAATAGCATATAATTTTACTGTAATCAAAATATTGTTCAAGTTTTTTATATTCTTTATTACTAAAGTTTTTGCTTTCATTTTATATTGATTATCAATAATATATAAAATTAATTTTACTTATATACTATTAAAAAAGCATTATAAAACACTTATAA
>JAOZTW010000940.1 GCA_029938985.1 Bacteroidales bacterium
ATTATTTGTATCTGGTCTTTTTTCGAAATTTTAGGAATTGGAATTTGTCTTAATCCTTTAATCCCTACATGTGGCGTAGCTTTTTTTCCTTTTCTAAGTATCTCTTTTTGAATAGAATAGAATGTAATAAGTTTTGAATTTAATAATGCACAAATAAATTTAATGTCAAATCCTTTATTATTATTTGTCCCAACCATAACTCCATAAGCTGAATATATTTCTTCGTTAGAATAAGCGGCTGTAATTGTTTGAGCAGATTCAGGAATAAATAATTTTGGCAACTTAAATCTCTCTTGTTGTCCAAGTGTTAATGTTTTTCCTGCTTTTTTTAATTCTTTTTCTTTTTCTTTATCAAAAATAAAATAACCATCTTTTGAGTTATTCCATTTATAGTAATATTTTTTTATAGCTCTTGTTCCAGCTAAATATTTTTTGTAATTTTTCTTTTTTTGATTATTTAAAAAATATTTTGACGCACCACCAATATTAACTCCTCTGTTTATTTGTAATACATTTTCTAATTTTAGCTCCGCTTTTTCTATGGTATTAATTATTGAAGAATATTTTGAATAATGAAATTCTAAATTTACATTGGTTTTAAATTCACTAATATTTATTTGTTCATAATTTATCAATTGATTGTGATAAAACTCAAAAAAATAATCATTATTTGTATTATTTTTTTGAAGAGAAAATATAATATTATCAACAGTTGCATTAAAAGGGCTTAGGTTAGATACAAAATAAAGAATTTTATTATTTTTTAAGATATATTTTCTTATATTTTTATATGATGGTAAAACTGCTATTGTTTTGTTAATAATAAAAGATAAATTTGCATTTGGTTTTAGAATATTTAAAGCTTTTTCTACAAAAATATTCATACTATTTATTCTTTCATTCGTTTTTTCTATTGATTTATAATTAAGAGCAAAATATATTCTTTCAGCTTTTGAAAGAAACGCAGCTGTATTGCTGTAGTAAGAAATAAAAGGTGGATTTCCTATAACTACATCAAAACCTTCAAAATTACCATAAGCATCTAATACTTCTGGAAATTCAAAACGCCATTCAAAAGAATTATTATATAATTCTTTTAATTTTAAGTTATAATTTTTTTCAAGTTCCGATACTTCAATTGTCAATTTTTCAGTTTCTGTTATCCATTTTTCTTTGTCGGCTTGTGTAAATAGCATTGGCATTTCACTGAGCCTTGCTTTTTTCTTTTGTAAAAGTATATATTCTTTATCTGTTGGATTTACATTTTGAATAAATTTTTGTTTTATTTTTAATATTTCTTTTTCTGCATTTTGTTTAACTATTTTATCACTCGTTGATTTATATAAAATTACTTGTGTTTTATATTTTTCAGTTGCAAGTCGTAGTTCTTTTGAATGTTTATTTTTTTGCTTATCTCCATTAAGTTCAAATTTATTAATAAGAGAATTACCCTGCTTTATGTTTATATCTATATTTGGTAATGTTTCTAATTGATTAAAATTGCTTTTTTTCGTATAATAAGAATTTTTCAACAGTTCAATCCAAAGTCTTAATCTGCAAATATTTACAGAGTTTGGGTTTATATCAACACCAAAAAGACAATTTTCTATAATAGTTTTTTTTTCGTGAAATAATGCTTCT
>JAOZTW010000352.1 GCA_029938985.1 Bacteroidales bacterium
AAATGAGCATTTTAATATTTCAAAAGTAACGAAGAAATTGATACTCGTGAAAAAGGCAAAAAATTATTATTTAAAAAACTTAATATTATGAAAAAAATTATTAGTACAAAAAACGCACCTGGTGCAATTGGTCCTTACAGTCAAGCTGTTGAAGCAAACGGAACACTTTATATTTCAGGACAAATACCAATGAATCCCGAAACAGGTAAACTTGTAGAAGAAGATATAACTATTCAAACAGAGCAGGTTATGAAAAATATTGAAGCTATTTTACAGGAAGCTGGTTATACTTTTAAAGATGTAGTAAAATCCACATGTTTGCTAAGCACAATGGAAAATTTTGGAAAAATGAACGAAGTTTATGCTAAATATTACAACGAAAATCCACCTGCAAGAGCAGCTTTTGCTGTAAAAACACTGCCGTTAAATGTGCTTGTTGAAATAGAAACTATCGCTGTATCAAATAATTAAATATAAAGTGTTTTTTAGAATATCAAAATACTCATTAAAAGTTTGGCATATTAAAACAAATAATTAATTATTTTAGGCTCTTATAGACAATTGAGGTCTTATTTATTTTTGCACCAGAAGTGCAAGATATATTTATAGAAATATATAAATTTGAGTAAACGCACTCCAGCGAGGTGCAACAAATAATTACGTCTTTTTTACTTGCAGATTATAGCACCATGCTGGAGTGCAATATCCATATTATCAATTAATTATATCGTTATTTTGCACCGCTGGTGCAATAAAATAGATAAAGATATTTGCTGCTTGAAAAGACTATTTATTTCTCAAAATAAATAGCCCTTGATTATCTATATGAGCCTTATTTTAATATACCTAAATTGATATTGTGAAAAACAGAAAATAAAACTCTAAAAATAAGAAAATGAATTATTTTAATAGAAATAAGGGAAATATTTTACGGATATTTATTTTTATACTTAGTATTTTTATTATAGTTTATATTTTTCCGTCGGAACGGAAATTTAGATATGAAATACAAAAAGGTAAACCTTGGCAAAACGAAAATCTTATTGCACCTTTTGATTTTGCAATATATAAACTTCCTGGTGAAATTGATATTGAAAAAGATAGTGTGAAAAATGAATTTAAACCTTATTTCTATTTTACTAATTCAGTTCAAGTTGAGCAAGTATCAATTCTGAAACAAAAATATGAAGAACATTGGAATCTTTATATTAAAATGGATTCTTTAATGCGATTATCAGATGCAGAATATAAAAAAAAGACAAAATATCATGATAAAAATTTATATGATAAACATTTATCAGAACTTATAAACAATATAAATTTTGTTTTTAATAGAGGAATAATCAATTCTATTGATATTATTGAAAATAAAAAAGCAGATTTATCTATTGTTATTAATAAAAACAATATTCCACAAACTTATGATTATAGCAATATTTTCACACAAAATACCGCTTTTGAATTTATAACATTAGAATTAGAAAAAATAAAAGACATTACTATTCAAAATTTTTTTACAGAAATAAATTATAAGTCACTTCTGCAAACAAATTTAATGTATAATGAACATTTATCCGAAAATATTAAAAATGCAGCAATTGCAGAAATCTCTCAAACAAGAGGTTTTGTGCAAGCAGGAGAACGAATAATATTCACAGGAGAAGTAGTAGATGACAAAAAATTTAGAATATTAGTTTCATTAAAAAAAGAATATGAAAAATCGGTTGGACTGTCAGCTAATCAATATCTTATAGTTGGTGGTCATATTTCTTTGATTGTAATTTTAATGTTAACATTATTTTTATTTATCTATAATTATCGTCCAAAAATATTAAGAAACACTCGCCAAACTATTCTTATTTTACTTTTAATAGTTTTATTTGTAATAATAGCAAGTATTATGGTAAAATACAATATAGCAAATCTTTATATTGTACCTTTTGCTGTTTTACCACTTATATTAAAAGTTTTTTTTAACGAAAGATTAGCACTTTTTACTCATATTGTTACCGTTTTTATTATTGGTTTTATTGCTCCCAACAGTTTTGAGTTTATTCTATTACAATTTAGTTCTGGTTTTGCTGCTATTTTTGCACTTTCAACGCTAAGTAGGAGAGGTCAAATTTACATTTCTTCGGCTGGAGTAATGATAGCTTTCAGTATTTTATACTTAGGAATTGCATTAACACAAGAGGGAGATTTATCAAAAATTAAATGGATTTATTTTGCTTATTTTGCTTTTAGTAGTCTTTTGTTGTTATCTGCATATCCGCTTATTTTTGCATTTGAAAAAATATTTGGCTTTATTTCTGATGTTACACTTCTCGAAATTTCAAACACAAATCACCCACTTCTGCAGGAGTTGGCAAAAAAAGCTCCAGGAACATTTCAACATTCAATTCAAGTAGCACATCTTGCTGAGGCTGCGGCTAATAGAGTAAATGCCAACTCATTGCTTGTTAGAGCAGGTTCATTATATCATGATGTAGGAAAAACTGTTTCACCAATATTTTTTATCGAAAATCAAGTTTCAAACATTAATCCACACGATAGTATAGAGTTTGATAAAAGTGCTGAAATTATTATTAATCATGTTAAAAGTGGGATTGAATTAGCTCAAAAATATAAAATTCCAAATCAAGTAATTGATTTTATCAAAACTCATCATGGAGTATCAAAAGTTCAATTTTTTTATAAATCCTATATAAAAAAATACCCTAAATCGGATATTGATATTTCAAAATTTACCTATGAAGGTCCAAGACCGTTTTCCAAAGAAACTGCTATTTTAATGATGGCCGACTCTATTGAAGCTGCCTCACGAAGTATAAAAGAAATTAATAAAGAAAAAATAGACTCACTTGTTGAAAACATTATTAATAGCCAAATAAAAGATAATCAATTTATTAATACAGATATTACTTTCAAAGAAATTACTATAATTAAAAGATTGTTCAAACAAATGCTTATAAATATTTATCATGCAAGAATAGAATATCCTAAATAAAAGAATTGTAACTTCAAGTTCCTGTTTGGAGAATCAGCGAATAGGCTACAAAATCAAGTAAATTGACTAAAGAGTATGTAACTATTCTTCATTTTTCAAGCAGAGGAGTGCATAGTACTGAAATATTTGTAGCATCAAAAAACAATGCAAAAACAACAAACTCTTTTGGACCAGGAGTTTAATAACAGGAGAGTCAATATTTAACAAATCTACGATGTGGTTATTATAGAAACTGATAAGTCGGGAAAACTTTCAGCAATATTAAAAATCATACATGCAGTACAATTTGCCGTAGAGACAAGGCATGCCTTTGTCTTTACAAGATATTTTGCATAAAAAATTGACATAAAAAATTAACATCTTGTTATTTATTTTATTAATATACAGAATAGTTGGAAGTTTTTTTGTCTAAGCACTAAAATACTGATTAATAAAAATCAAGTAAATTTTTTATTATTGTAAAAATCAAATAGATAAATATAACAATAAAGTTTTCCCGACTTTTCAGTAATTAAAATAAACCTAAGTTAAACCAAAGCATTGTTTTGTATTCTTTTTATTGATTTATTAACTTTGTTAACTCTTATGATGATTTACTTGTATTTTTTATTTTTTTTCAATATTTTTTGTTTTATTAAAAATAAATGTTATATTTGCAAATTACAAATTTAACAAAAAAACAAAGTTATTTTGAATGCTAACAATAAGTAAATTTACATATAAAAATATAGAACAAAAAATTCGTTTGCATCATCCGTTCAACAATGGAATAATGGAAAAGCTACGCCAAGTATCTGGTTTTAATTATTCTAAAACTTATAATTATTGGTATGTGCCTTATTGCAAAAAATCATATAATGCACTAAAAAAAATAAGTACAATAAATATAGACGAAAAACGAAAATTTGACACCGTATATATTAATATAGATAAATCTATAAAACGGATTACACTTATTCACCCTTACAACAAAGAGTTGTGGGCAGAATTGAGAAAAATACAAAGTTCCTATTGGCAAAAAAAAGAACAACAATGGATATTTGAAGGCAACAACCTTATATATAAAGAAGTTAAAAACTGTGTGAAAAAATATAACTATCAGTTGAAAGAAGAAAACAAAAAAACTTTATTAGAAAAGGAAAAAAATCCTATTGTTATAACATATATTGAATCTCTGTTAATAAAAAATTATAGTAAACACACCATAGAATCATATTTACCTTTTTTTAAAAAATTTGTAAATAAATTTGATAAATACGATATATCTAAATTAAATAACAAACAGATAAAAGAATATGTTGATTTTGAACTAACTAATAGTAAACTTAACGAAAAACAATTTAAACATTTAATAAGTGCAATAAAATTTTATTACGAAAAAATACTTGGCAGAGACAAAATATATTTTATTTTCAACAACAAAAACCAAATAAATAGAAATGAAATTAAAATACTTCAAAAAAATTTATTACCTTTGTTGTGCAACATTAACGATGTAAAATATAGATTATTATTAATTTTACATTTTGTTTATGGATACAAAAACACAGATATTTCGCTCTACACATTAGAAAACCTGAAAGAATTAATAAAAACAGAAAAAGCAGATAAAGAATTAAAAACATTATCAATAAAATACTACAACACATACAAACCCAAAAAATATGTTTTTGAAAACAAAGAATCAGAACAAATAACACCCTTTGAAATACAAAATTTAATAATAAATACTTTAGAAAAACACGAAATAAATAAAATATATAAACTTCAATATTTTAATGCTTTACAACAAACCGATTTTACAAAAGAAACCAAAAAGAACTATGTTTCAGGATTTTTATCGTTCCTAAAACATTTTAACTTTAAACACCCACTAAAAATATCGGACAAAGAAATAAAACATTATATTTTTGATTGCAAAGAAAACAAAAAACTGTCGAGCAGTTATATTTCTAATCAAATAACTACAATAAAATTTTATTATAAAAAAGTGTTGGAACGGAAAATTGATAACCGATATTTATTATCCCCAAAAAGAGAGAAAAAACTCCCAGTAGTTTTGGCAATTAGCGAAATATCAGAAATGATAGTAAACACACAAAATATAAAACACAAAACAATGATTGCCCTCTTGTATGCATCGGGGCTACGAAGAGCAGAATTATTAAACCTTAAAATTACTGATATTGATTTTGAACGCAATGTAATAATAGTAAATAAAGGCAAGGGCAAAAAAGACAGGCAAACCTTACTGGCAGACAATATAAAATTAATATTTAAAGACTACATTACACAATATAATCCAAAAAACTACTTATTTGAAGGAGCAACAGGTGGTAGATATAGCAAAGGTAGTTTGGCAAAAGTAGTAAAACAGGCTACTGAAAGAGCATCAATAAAAAAACATGTAACACCACATGTTCTACGTCATTCTTTTGCAACACACTTATTAGAAAACAGTGTAGATATACGATATATCCAAGTATTATTAGGACACAGTTCTATAAAAACAACAATGCGATATACTCACGTTGCCAACACAATTAATTTGAAAATTATGAGCCCTTTGGATAAACTGAAATTAACAAAAACAGGTGAAAAACCACCATAAACAGTTGTCATTATGTAGGTGCATAATGACAACCAAAAAAAAAACACAAAAAGGCTATTAGATGTTTAATATCAAGCCTTTAATAAAATAAACAACTTTCAAAATAGTTGTCATTACATACCTCGAGGTAGGTAATGACACCCGATAAGTGTAATTGTGTCGCTAGCGCTCCCCAATTACACTTATCGGGTTCGGGC
>JAOZTW010000941.1 GCA_029938985.1 Bacteroidales bacterium
TTAAGTGAAAATGAAATAATAAGTAACTCAAGAATACGCCGTTTTTTTGTTCTTCTATTATTTTAACAAATCTGCAAATAGCAAGCTATTTAATGACTTTTTTAAAATTTTTAAAAGGACAAAATAAACAAGTAAACTGAGGTTAGTTATTTTTTCTTTTTCACTAAACAATTCAATAAATATAATAATATCAAGATATTTGCATATTTTATTGAAGAAGATAAAATTAAAAAGAACAAGTTTAAATGCTTAATTATTTATTTTAATATGCCTAAACTAATTATTCTCAAAACAATAATTCGCTTTTTAAATCATAATTGATTAATCTAAGTTCAGTTAATAATAAATAAAGATATACAAAAGTAATATTTTTTATTTAAAATTTGTTATAAAGTACAAAAAAATTACTTTTGTAAAATTATTTACATTTATAAATTCAAAGACATAATATATACAGATGAAAAGATTTTTTGATATTAGAAACGAAGAAGTGTTAAAACGTGATTGGTCTTATGAAAAAATTGTCTCCGACAAATATGCTAAAGGCTTATTGGTAATTGGAGCAACATCTTTTATTGGAGCACAAACACTTACCGAGTTATTTGATATGTGGAACAATGATATTCACATTTTGGTAAGAGCTAAAAATAAACAAGCCGCAATAGAAAAAATGGATGGAATTTTTGAAAAATGGCAACTACCACCATGTCAGCATGATAAATTGATTTACCATGTAGGCGATTTGTTTGAAGAAAAATGGGGCTTAAGTGATGAAGAATATTTATCAATTCAAAAATCTACAGGATATGTTGTTCATTTTGCAATTTATGCTCGTTATCACTTGCCATACAGCCATTTTAAAAAAGAATGGTTACCCGATTTTCTTAATATGATGGATTACTGTTCAAATCCCGAATATCCAAAATCGTTTCATTATCCAAGTTCATATAGTTCTCACTTTTTGGAAGAAGACGAAGATTTTAGAAGATTAAACACTTCGGTTTGGCATAGTGGTTACACTGGTTTTAAATGGGTTACCGAAAAAATACTAAGACAAGCAATTAGTGCAAATTTGAGAGGTTGTATTTATGATATTCCATTAGTAATAGGCTCTCACAAAAACGGTATTGGACCAGATGCTTATTTTACTTGGCAAATTACAGAATTGTTCCTCAAAACAGGAATTTATACTGATTTTGATATTAAAGTAATTTCAGTTGATGTATTGGGCAAAATAATAGCTCAAAATATTACAAACGAGCTAAGTGGTTGTGCGTCTAATTATATACGTCCAGTATTTCCCGATTCTATTACTCAAAATGATTTTCTTAAATTTGTAAAAGGACGATTTGAACTTAAGCACGGAACAGTTAAAGATATTTTGAAAAAAGTTAGTAAACCAGGGCGAGTTAGTTTTATAATGCCAGACGATTTTTATGAATTAATTAAAAAAATTCATAAATTTAAACCTATCTACCCACTTAATTTAGACACAAGCGAATTTCCTACTGGCGTGGAAACTTGGAGAAAAAATTTAGATTATTTATTCCCCGAAAAATAATTTTGGAAATAGCTTATTTCTGAAAAGTCGGGAAAACTATTCTTGTAATAATTAACTATCTGTTTTTCAAAGA
>JAOZTW010000353.1 GCA_029938985.1 Bacteroidales bacterium
TGCGGTATTTAAAAAATAAAAATGCCTTGTACTTTACACTTATGAAAAACGCCCATATTAAAATAAATAATTGACAAATTTAAATAAAGTTATTTTTGTTTTTAACAATTCAATAAATATAATAATGTCAAGATATTTGCGTGTTTATTGAAGAAGATAAAAATAAAAAGAACAAGTTTAAATCGTTAATTAATTGTTTTAATATGCCTTAATCCAGATTTTTAAAATTTTAATTAGAAAAAATAATATTTAAAAAACAATTAATAAAAAAACATGAAATTAATTAAGACAACAGAAATAGCACAGAATCAAGATTTAATAGTGTTAGTGAAAAAAGATAGTGATTTATCTAATTACGGCTTGAACAAGCAAGAAATGAATTTTGTAAAACAACAATTTGAAGATAAAAAACAATTTGTAGAAATCAATAAATATACTCATAAGGTTTTTATTCAAAAATTTGAAATAAAAGAGAAAGAAAAAATACATCAATTAAAAGAAAAAGCGAGAAAATCAGCCTACAAAATTTGTGGCAAACTAAATTCTAATAAAACAAAAAATGCAACTATTACAAGTTGTTGTTCTCCAGAATTAACAATCTCGTTTGTGGCTGGTTTGGTTTTAAGTAATTACCAATATTTAAAATATATAACCAAAGATTTAGATAAAAAGACCAATACTTTGAACTCTGTAAACATAATTCACGACAAAATTAGTGAAGAGAAATTGACAGAGCTAACAGATATTACTAATGGAGTGTTTGCTACACGTGATTTAGTAAATGAAATTCCTGCAGTTTTAAATTCGGAAAAACTTGCAGACAAATTAAAAGAATTATCACAAGAAGCTGGTTTTGAAATTGAAATATTTAGTAAATCAAAAATAGAATCTCTAAAAATGGGAGGTTTGCTTGCCGTAAATAAAGCAAGCAACTATGACCCTACTTTTTCTGTTCTTACTTGGAAACCAGAAAATGCAAAAAACGAGAGACCAATTGTTTTGGTAGGTAAAGGAATTGTTTATGATACGGGAGGCATGAGTTTAAAACCATCGCAATATATGGTTGAGATGAAAAGCGATATGGCTGGCGCTGCTACTGTTGGTGGATTAATGTATATAATAGCAAAACAAAAACTACCGTTATATATTATTGGACTTGTACCAGCAACAGACAATGCTGTAAATAATAAAAGCTATGTTCCTGATGATGTTTTAACTATGCACAATGGTATGACTGTTGAAATTGGTAACACCGATGCAGAAGGGCGACTTATACTTGCCGACGCACTAAGTTATGCACAAAAATATGACCCAGAATTAGTTTTTGATTTTGCTACACTCACAGGTGCCGCAATAAGAGCATTAGGTACTGAGGCAATTGCAATAATGGGAACAGCAAAAGAAGAAATCTTTGCAAATGTAAAAGAAGCAGGAAATCAAACCTACGAACGAACAATTGAATTTCCATTATGGGACGAATATGGAGAAGCAATAAAATCAAAAATTGCTGATATTAAAAATATTGGAGGACTGTATGCTGGGCAAATAACAGCAGGTAAATTTCTTGAGCATTTTACAAATTATCCTTGGATACACTTTGATATTGCTACAACAGCTTTTTTACCGAAAAATAAAGGTTATACAGGCTCAGGAGCAACAGGTTCGGGAGTTAGACTTATGTACAAATTTTTAAAGAATTTATAATTAGCTAAAAAAATAATTAAACAATAAAATTGTTTTTTTAATAATGATTCTAAATAAATTATTAGATGATAATAAGGGAGGCTACATCGTTATTATAATTGACTATAATACCAAAATTTAATAGTTTCCTAAATTATTTTTATATAATAAAAACCAAAACTTAACCCAAAGACAAATTTAACCTGAATAATTCATAAATTTTCTATTCCGATGCGTAACTGTCTGTATATTTGAACGTCCTCTATTTTTAAATAATTGAAATAGTTCACTATTACAATTATTTAAAAATCTGCGGTTGTTCAAATCTATCAGACAGTTACGCATCTCATAACGAGAATTTATGAATTAATCAGGTTAAAACAACTTGTCTTTAATAATATTATTTACAAAATGAATTTTTCAGCCAAAGCTATAGCTGAGTTTCTCAACGGAGAAATTCAGGGAGATGAGGAGATTACAATCAATAATGTTGCAAAAATAGAAGAAGCCAGTAAAGGTACACTTGCGTTTTTATCCAACCTAAAATACGAAAACTACTTATATATCACAAATGCTTCTATTGTACTTGTTAATAAAAATTTTACTGTTAGGCAAGCGGTGAAAGCAACATTAATTAGAGTTGATGATGCCTACAAATCTTTTGCCTCTCTTTTAGAACTGTATCAACAAGTCCGTTTTAACAAACAAGGTATTGAACAACCATCTTATATTGACACAACAGCAAAAATAGGAGAAAATGTGTATATTGCTGCCTTTGCCTATATCAGTAAAAATGCAAAAATTGGAAATAATGTAAAAATTTATCCGCATGTTTTTGTGGGCGAAAATGTTACAATTGGAGATAACACTATTCTTAATTCAGGTGTAAAAATATATTTTGACTGTGTTTTAGGGAAAAATTGTATTATTCATTCAGGAACAATTGTTGGAAGTGATGGCTTTGGATTTGCCCCACAGAAAGATGTTGGTTTCAAAAAAATACCACAAATAGGCAATGTAATTATTGAAGACAATGTAGAAGTAGGAGCAAATTCAACGATTGATAGAGCAACCATAGGCTCAACTATAATAAAAAAGAATGTAAAATTGGATAACCTTATTCAGATAGCACACAATGTTGAAATTGGCGAAAATACTGTTATCGCAGCACAAACAGGTGTGTCTGGTTCTGTAAAACTTGGCAAAAATTGCATGATAGGAGGTCAAGTAGGTTTTATAGGACACATATATGTAGCCAACAATGTAAAAATTGGAGCTCAAGCTGCCGTTTCTAATAATATAAAAAAAGAAGATGTAGTCTATATTGGTTCACCAGCAATTCCTTATAGAGATTTTTTTAGATCAAGTGCTGTTTTTAAAAAACTACCATCAATGAATAAAGCAATTTTTCAACTTGAAAAAGACATGAAAACAATAAAAAAGACTATAGAAGAAACTCCGTAGTTTTTCTACCTGTGCAATCAAAAATAAATGTAATTTTGAAAAAGAATATTCAATAAAAAAAAGTTGAATATTCTTCTTTTTTTTCACAACAAGAATTTTTATTGCACAAGTCATAATTTTGTATTGAAAAATAAAATTTGTATTTTTATATTTTTACTTCACATATAATATATTTATAAATGTAATTATTAGACTCACAAACACTTAACAGCTATGTTTTAATATAGTTAAATCAAATTATTGCCTTGATTACCAATCTAAATTCAACTAAAAAATAAATATCTTTTTTTTTTTGGAAAATAAATTGTATTATTGAACTCTAAAAAAAAACCATTTATTTGAATAAAAAGATAAAAATACTACCTCAAATGGCTGAAAAACAAAAAACTATATCAAAACCTGTAACATTAAAAGGCTCTGGTTTGCACACAGGATTAGAAGTATCAATAACTTATAATCCAGCCCCAGAGAATCATGGATATAAATTTAAAAGGATAGATTTAGAAAATCAACCTATCATAAATGCTCTCGTAGAAAATGTAGTACACACAGAGCGTAGTACAACAATTAGTCAAAATGGTGCACAGGTTGTAACAATTGAGCATGTCTTGTCGGCAGCTTATGGTCTTGGTGTGGACAACTTACTTATAGAAATTGACGGACCAGAAGCTCCAATTTTAGATGGTAGTGCAAAATTTTATGTTGAAGCACTTGAAGAAGCAGGTATTGTAGAACAAAAAGAAAATAAAACTTTTTTTGTTATTAATAATACAATAAATTACTCTGACGAAGAAAACGGTATTGAAATAACCACATTTCCAGATGATAATTTTAGTATTAATGTAATGATTGACTACAAATCAACTGTATTAGGACATCAATATGCAGCTATAAGTAATCTATCTGAATACAGAGATAAAATATCTCCAAGTAAAACTTTTGTTTTTCTTAGAGAATTAGAATATCTTTTAACACATAATTTAATCAAAGGTGGGAGTCTTGAAAATGCTTTAGTAATAATAGACAAAGGTATTCCGCAAGATGAATTAAATAAGCTTTCGGATAAATACAACCAACCTAGAGTAAAAGCAATAGAACAAGGAATTTTAAATGAAAAAGACCTTTTGTTTAATAATGAACCAGCTCGTCATAAATTACTTGACCTCATTGGAGACCTTGCTCTTGTTGGTATGCCAATAAAAGGAAAGATATTAGCAACCCGTCCTGGTCATGCCTCAAATGTAGAATTTGCAAAAAAAATTAGACAGGAAATTAAAAAAAGACGTTCAAGAGGCTATATTGCAGCTTATGATACTACCAAAGAACCTGTATTAGATATCAACCAAATTAAGAAATTATTGCCTCATAGACCTCCATTTTTATTTGTAGATAAAGTTATTCAAATGACAGATAATGAAATTATTGGAGTGAAAAATGTAACTATGAATGAGCCTTTTTTTGTAGGACATTTTCCTGATGAACCAGTAATGCCAGGTGTAATACTTGTTGAGGCACTTGCACAAACAGGAGGTCTCTTGGTATTAAATACTGTTGATGAGCCTGAAAAATATTCTACATATTTTTTAAAAATAAATCAAATAAAATTTAAGAAAAAAGTTGTTCCTGGTGACACCCTAATACTAAAATGCGAATTAATAGAACCTGTACGTAGAGGAATTGTTAATATGAAAGCACAAGCAATAGTAGGGCAAACAATTGTTACCGAAGGAAATATGACAGCACGAATAGTAAAAAACAGATAAAAAAATGATACATCAATTAGCATACATTCATAAAGGAGCTAAATTGGGTAAAAATGTTACAGTAGAACCGTTTACCACAATTTCGGCAGATGTAGTAATTGGAGATAACTCATGGATTGGTCCAAATGTTACCATAATGGATGGTGCAAGAATTGGACAAAATTGTAAGATTTTTCCAGGAAGTGTAATTTCTGCAACACCACAAGATCTCAAATTTAATGGAGAATATTCAACCTTAGAAATTGGAGACAACACAATTATTAGAGAAGTTTGTACTCTCAATAGAGGTACGGTTGCTAAAGAAAAAACAGTTATAGGAAAAAATAGTTTGTTAATGGCTTACGTTCATGTAGCTCACGATTGCATTATTGGAAATAATTGTATTATTGGAAATGTTGCACAAATAGCAGGTGAGGTAATAGTAGAGGATTGGGCTATTGTATCTGGACTTACAGGTGTACATCAATTTGTAAGAATTGGACAACATTCATTCATTTCGGGAGCTTCACGTGTAGGAAAAGATGTTCCACCTTATACTATAGCCGCACATGACCCGCTTTCTTATGTGGGGATTAATATTGTGGGTTTGCAACGTAGAAAATTTGAAAAAGATACAATTAACTTAATAAAAGATGTTTATAGGATATTATATCAAAGTGAATTGAACTATTCAAATGCTGTTGCTAAAATTGAAACAGAAATTCCAAAAACCAAAGAAAGGGATAGTATTATCGAATTTGTTAAGGGTTCGGATAGAGGAATTATGAAAAGATTTAATAAAATGAAAAATGGAGTAACTTAAATAGCAAATAAATATTTTAGAATTTCAAAAGTAATGTAAAAATTTGGCGTTTTTCACGAGTGTCAAGTTCAAGGCTTTTTTGAAATATTAG
>JAOZTW010000354.1 GCA_029938985.1 Bacteroidales bacterium
TTTTACAAATCATTGATAATCATCACAAAATGAACACAAAAACTTTAGTTATATTCCTCATTTGCAAAGATAATTTTTTTAATAAAAAAAAATTTTTTTTAAATTATTTGATTAATAATGGATTAAGTAGCTAACGGTATATAAACGTCTATTTTTTGCATTGTGGCAATAAATAAGCAACGTTGAAAAGTCTTTTAGGATAAAACTCTTTCGATAATTAAGTCTTAATACACTACAATAAACCTAAAACTACCCCCCACTTTATTCAAGAATTTTAGAAAAAGAAGCAAAGATTTGACTATCGCAAAAACTCAATAATCAAGTTTTTTTTAAATTATTATTACTTAATATTTCTTTTTTACTTAACCTTTTTAATCTTTATTATTTGTAATTTACAAAATAGGAACAAAATAGACGAATCAATTAAAAATACGGAATCCTCTTAAAATCTGAAAGATATATAAAAAGTTATATTTTTCAATATTTTGTTTTCCAAATATTTTGTCCTAATTTATAAATTCAAACAACTTTTTTTAAACTCTAAACATTTTATTAACTATATTTGTATTTTTAATAATAATAATTAAAGCTAATAAAAATGAAAACAAAATTATTTTATTGCGTAATTGCAATATTGTTTACAAATCTAATATTTGCACAAACAAATGTAGATTTTCTTTGGAATAAATCAATTGGAGGCAGTTTGGACGAACCACAGGGCGTAAATACTGATGCTAGGGCGAGTATAACGGTAACAAACACAAACGATGTTTATATGGTTACTAATACTATTTCAAATGATATTTGGGTTAATAATTCTTATGGCTCGCAAGACTGCTGGTTAGTAAAATTAAACTCAGCAGGAGACACACTTTGGACAAAAGTGTTTGGTGGTACAGACTATGATGCAGCAATGGGTTTAGTTGCATTAGAAGACGAAGGTTGTGTTGTTGTGGGTGCTACATATTCTAATGACTACGATTTTACAGAAAATCACGATACTGATGGTAATAGTACAGATGGTTTTGTCACAAGGTTTTCGGCAGATGGTGAAATAATGTGGTCGAAACTTTATGGAGGCACCTCAATTGGACTTGGATTTGAGGAGTTATACAAAGTTATTATAAACTCGGTTGGTAATATATATGCAGTAGGAAAAACAAATTCTATTAATGGAGATTTTACTTTAGACTATGATAAATTTTTGGTAGGTTGGGTTTTGGAAGTTAATATTGATGATGGTGAGATAATTGAATGTGAAAAGATAGCAGGAAAAAATCATTCAGAACTTAATGCAAACACAATAACTGACATAAAACAACTTGAAGATGAATCTGGTTATATCGCAATTGGAACTCAAGGATATCAGATACCTGATAATATTTGGCTTGTAAAAATTGACAATAATGCAGATACCGTTTGGACTAAGGAATTTTCAGGTAGTTCGGCAGATAATTTTCCACGTGGGATAGCAGAAGACGAAGATGGTAATTATATTATAGCAAGTTGGGTAACAGATGGTGGTGGTGATATTACAACCTCTTATGGCGAAAGTGAGATTTGGGTTTTTAAAACAAATGCAACGGGAGAAATAATTACACAAAATACTTTTGGTGGCTCCGATATTGAAATGATGTACACATTAGCCGAAGACAACAAAGGAGGCTATCTTATATCTGGGACTTCAAGAAGTTCGGATAATTATGCTCCAGGTGAAATATTGGGAGAAAATGATTTTTATCTAATAAATTTTGACAACAATCTTGACAGTATTTTTACATATAAAACAGGAGGCTCTGAAACTGATGCTCTTACAGGTGTAGCCGCTGCATTAGATGGTGAAACAATTTATTTAACAGGAAAAACAAAATCGAACGATTACAACACAACGGGAAACAACGGAGGTGTGGATATATGGATTGCAAATATAGACCCAATAATTATACCTGTAAATATTGATAATGAGAATGTAAAGAACTTAAATTGCTATCCTAATCCTGCAACAAAATATATTTTGATTGAAAACAATATTGACGAAAAAATAGATATTATTGATATATTTGGAAAAATTGTTATTTCTAAAACAATTATTTCTAATAAAGAAATAATTAATATAGAACAACTTTCTTCCGGAATATATTTTATTAAAACAAAATCTGAAACCATAAAATTAGTGGTTAGTTATTAGTGGTTAGTGGTTAGTTATTAGTGGTTAGTGGTTAGTGGGTTTACACCTTAAAATTAAACTATTTATAAAAATATAAAAATCAAGATTTTAAAAATAATTTAATTTTAAGGTGTAAACCCACTAACCACTATTACTTCTGCTCCCTCGTTGTACGACAAATAGTTATGTCCATAAGATTGTGCCCCCAATCCTAAACCAAGATATGCAGTTCCTTCAATAACTCTTTTAGTAAGATATTCGCTTGTGCCGTAATCGTTTTTAATTCTACTAAAAGTATTTTTCCCAATGTTTGCAACAAAACCGTTATCATTTAGCAAGTTATAAGCAATTGAATATTGCAAATTAACTTTTGACAATTCTACATCTTTTGCCTGATATTCCAGTTTTGTGCCTTTGTATCTGTTGCGATATAGGCTAATGTATTCTGGTTGTAAATCTATTGCGAACAGTACAGTGCTTTTGAAATTAACTTCGCTCTGATGCAAAAAACCATACATAATATCTATATTAAGTCGTTTGTAACCAGCTTTTTTTATGTTTTCGGTTGCCGTTTTGTCTATTTTTATAGAACCTTTACGCTCAAAACTATCCAACAGTTTTTTATTTATGGTTTGTATTCCCATGCTGATTCTTTTGTAACCTAAATCATGAACCGATTTTAATTTTTCGTAATTATTTGCCGCAATTACTGGAGTTGTTTCTATGCTTAAACCTTTATTGCTATCAAAATCAAATCTTTTAAACATCTTATTTGTAATTCGTTCTAAATTGTTTTCCAAAAGATAGAGTGGCGTACCTCCTCCCATATCGTAGCCTACAATATTTTTTTTATCAATAATATTTCCATAAAAATCAATTTCTTTTAAAAGCAAATCAACATATTCATTTTCTTTTAGTTTATCATCGTTAGAAACAACCACATACTCACAAAATTTACATCTTTTTTCGCAAAAAGGAATATGAACATATAGAGTCATTTCCTTTACTTTCTTCCACGATTCGTTCAATAGATTTTCTATTTTATCATTTTCCTTAACCCTATATTCTCTAAACGATGTAGGTTTTAATGGATAGGCAGTATTTGCATAATGGTGTAGCTCAAGCCCTTTGTAAAATATTTTTTCAAGTCTCATAGCTTAGTGTTTTTTTTATAAATATATAATTGTTTGTTTTTTAATATAAACATAAAATTTTGTTCAACTGTTACGTTATCGGCTTCCAAAATTGGTATATCCAGTTTTAAATTAGAGTTTTCTTTTTGATTGTAAATTATAAATTCATTGGCTGGTTTATAATAAAAAGAAATGTTGTTATTTTTTAATTGTGCGTTTTGTGAAATTTTTATTGGAATAAAATTTTCTTGAAAAAGGAAATTATTTAATACAACTATTCCTGTGTCTGGGTAACTAATATAGAGTTTATTATTATATTCTTTCAAAAAATTAGGTTCAAAATTTCCATTAAAATAATCACCTCTTGTACTATTTTTTTTCATTTTATTTGAGATATAAAAAAGTTCTGTTTCAATATTATCGTAAACATAAAAACCTCCGCTAACAGAATTACAAACAATTGAGGGCGAATATATTTCATAATCATCTAATATTATGCTATTTATTATATTTAAACTATTATCTAAAAAAATAATTGAATTTGAATTTTGAAGGAAAAGCATTATTTTTAATGGGTTGCTAACATCAATATCAGTAATTAAAATTTTATTGGAGGTAGAAAAACTGTTTAACAAAACCCCTTTGCTATTATATTTTTTTAATTCATTATTATTAATTGCATAAATATTTGCATGTTTGTCGGTCTTAAAATTGTTTGCATCAATAAAAAAATCGTTTTCAAACAAAAACATTTGATTATCTTGCTGACAAACACTAATTTTGGTAACCAAAAATAATGTAATAAATATATAAATAAATATTTTCATAGTAAAAATTTTTATATAGAGCCAAAATTACAATAATTTAATTAATTTTGCAACATAAATTTCTTATTTCTGTTACAAAAATAAAACCATAATAATTTTGAAAAAAAAGTTTTTCACAAATTTAATTTTTTTAATATCCTTAAATTTACTAATTAAACCTTTTTGGGTTTTTGGTATTGATAGGACTGTACAAAATGTTGTTGGCACAGCCGATTATGGTTTGTATTTTTCATTATTTAATTTTTCAATAATTTTAAATATAATTTTAGATTTTGGATTAACCAACTACAACAACCGAAACATAGCACAACACAAACAACTGCTAACAAAATATTTTTCAAATATTGTTGTTCTAAAATTCATATTATCTGTATTGTATGCAATAATAACACTTTTCTTTGGTTTAATTTTTGGTTACTCGTGGTTTCAATTTTATATACTTTTTTTCCTAATACTTAATCAATTTTTATTATCATTTATATTATATCTCCGTTCCAATATTTCTGGTTTACACTTATTTCGCACCGATAGTTTAATTTCTGTATTAGATCGTTTTTTGATGATACTTATTGTTAGTATTTTGTTATGGACAAATATTACTGGCGAAACAATTAAAATAGAGTGGTTTGTGTATTCACAAACAGTAGCATATTTAATAACCGCACTAATTGCTTTTGCGGTAGTTTTACCAAAAATTAAATATTTGAAATTAAAATTTGATAGAGCCTTACTAACCATCATATTAAAACAAACATTTCCTTTCGCATTATTAGTGTTTTTTATGTCGTTCTATAATCGTTTCGACAGTGTATTACTTGAACGTTTAGTTGATGATGGTAATCATCAAGTGGGAGTTTATGTACAGTCTTTTAGATTGTTAGATGCAAGCTCACAATTTGCTTTGCTTTTTGCTGTGTTGTTGCTTCCTATTTTTTCTAAAATGATAAAAAAGCGAGAACCTATTAACGAACTAGTAAATTTTTCGTATCTACTAATCTTAATACCAGGGTTAATTCTTGTTATTGTATCAATATTTTTTAGAGTAGAAATTATGAATTTATTATATAACGAACTTTTTGATGATTCGTATATAATATTTGCTTTATTAATATCGGCTTTTATTCCAATATCAACCACCTATATATTTGGAACTTTGTTAACCGCAAATGGGAGTTTAAAACAATTAAATATTATGGCTTTTGTAGGTGTGATATTAAATTTATCATTAAATTGTATTTTAATACCAATTTTTGAAGCCAAAGGTGCCGCAATAACAAGTATTACAACTCAGCTATTTACCGCTATTGCACAATTTTTTATTGCAAAACATATTTTTAAATTAAAAATAATGTATAAACAAATATTTGCTCTTATAGCTTTTATTGTAATATTTGTTTCTTCTGTCTATCTTATTCACTTATACATAGGTAATTGGAACTGGCTGATTGCCATGTTTATTTCTGTTTTCTGGGGATTGTTATTAGGTTTTATACTCAAACTGTTGAATATAAAAACATTCTACCAAGTATTAAAAAGTTAGAAACATAGCCTGTTTTATACTTATTTTGTCAATTATTTATTTTAATGACTAAGTAGCTGACTATATATAAACATCAGTTTTAGGCATATTAAAATAAATAATTAACCAATTTAAGCGATGTTATTTTTATT
>JAOZTW010000942.1 GCA_029938985.1 Bacteroidales bacterium
TGCTTATCTGTTTATTTGGCTTTAAGATATTTATGTATTTGTCCTATAATTAATATTATGTTAAATAGAAGTACGTGTTTTTTGTTCTAAGGTCAATTATATCATAATGCTTTGTTCTAAAAAAATATCATATGAGCAATATGAAAAATATTTATTCTAAAAAAATATCATATGAGCAATATGAAAAATATTTATATAGGCTACCCACCTAAAGTTAGATAAGTAAAACTCGTGTACAACATGGATTCTTTACACATAAATGTCTATGAGAAAAGCGTCAACACTTGCAATGAAAAGTCTTTGATAGTCATCATTGTCCTATCTTATGTGGGTAGCCAAATAAGTTTATTGATCAATAAATTTGAAAACAATGAAGCTAATAAACAACAGAATTTCAATTGTTTATCAACTTTATTTTATTACTTAGAACCGTCAACTTTAAAACTTATAGTAAGGTTTGAAATATCATTTGGGTTATAAGGTGTTAGACTACTAATATTTTCAGTAAGTACTGTATATTGGTCGCTTGGTGCAATTTCGGCTTGAATAAAACCTTCAGAATTAAAATAACCTGGAGCTTTAGTGTTTTGCAAATAATCTTCTAAAATATCTTCTGGTATAAGCAAACCTGTGTCTGCAAAATACCAATCAGAAATATACTTAGTAAACACATTATAAATAGAATAAGTTTTCAGAATTTCGGTTCTTGAAGTAGAGTTTAAAGTACTCATCGGTAAACCAACTTCTGCTGTAGCAATATCTAGAACATCGTTTCCTGATGCAACAAACGCCCAGTTGAAGCCAGTGTCTTCTTGCTCCCAAAAACTTGCTTTTGGATGATTTGAATTTCCATAAACATCAATTATATCTCCATTTTTACCTACAAACATTTTTAGTGTTTGCATAGCATAAGGTTCTGTTGAAGCATCTCCAATAATCAAATTAGTTATTGAAACTATCATGTGTTTTTCATAATTCATTTTGCCTGCTTCGCTATAATCAACTCTAAATAAAGCTTGTGCCCAGTTACCTGTTTCATTAAAATTTAGGTTTTTAGGACTAATAATTGCAATTCCATCAACAGGGTCAGTATTCCAAAACATTTGTAAACCAAAGCCACCATCTGCATTTGATTCAGAATCTACGTCAGTCATAGTAAGTTGATACTCCCATTCCGAACTTTCAAAAGTAGTGTTTTCAATAATTGAAACATTTTTTTCTCTTGCATCGTCATCACTTGTAAAAGTAAATTCCATTGCTTTGTTCAATTCATGCTTGCCAATGGCTAAAATTAATTCTTGAACAAGATCTGCTGCCGACTCCCCAATATGAATAAATGTTCGTAAATGTTCATAAGTTTCTCCTCCCGATAATGTATCTTCTGCTGTAGATTTTTTTGATGACGCATCACTAATAGAATTAGGAATATCTATTTTGAAACTAGATGGCACTATATCCCCAGTGTTACTGTTATTTTCTGGTTGACAACTTGCAAATACAAAAAGTATTGATAAAATTCCTGGAACAATCCATTTTAAATTTTTCATGATAAATTAATTTTAAAAGTAAATATTTGGTTTATTAACTAAAGTTTTTGTGTTCATTTTGTGATGATTATCAATGATTTGTAAA
>JAOZTW010000355.1 GCA_029938985.1 Bacteroidales bacterium
ATTTTAAAATAATCAAAATAACGCAGTAATTTGCATTTATGAAAAATGCCAAATTAATTAACTATTTTTTGATTTCACTCCAGGTGATATTTCATCTTGTTTGCGAATAGTTTTTCTGTCTCTATTCCAAATAACTTGTTGATATACTCTCCAATAATATCTAAAAGGGAATACAAGAAAATGTGAAAATCGAGTAAATGGTATTAAACCTATCATAACAAACGCAGATATAACGTGTGTTTTTATTATAAATGGTATTTGTGAAACTGTTCCTATTTCTGGAGAAAGTAAAAATAGGGATTTAATATATGGAGTCATTGAAGCCGCATACCAAGACGAACCCCAGCGGTGTCCAAGAGCTACCCAAATACCTGTAATAACCTGTATTAGAAGTATTACATAAACCATAACATCAGCCTTTGAAGTTACTACCGATATACGTTTATTGGTTAATCTACGTATTATCAATAGAATAAGTCCTACTAAGGTTGACAGTGCAAACATAAGACCTGTTATTTCAAGAATTAACAGCCTGACAGTAACTCCATTCCATGCAATTACTCCTTGCGGAAATAAAATACCAATTAAGTGTCCTAAAAGAACAGTAACTATTCCCCAGTGAAAAAGTTGAATTCCCCAAAATAATTTCTTCCCTTCAAGAAATTGTGTTGAAAGTGATGATATTTGGAAACCTCTATTTACGTACTTATATATTCCACCAATTATTAAAATAACAACTGTGGCGTACGGTAATCCAATAAAAAGAAAATTGTTCATCGTTTTATTTTTATTAATTTATATTGTTCTTTTTTTAAATTTCTCTGGATTTCTTCCAGGTTTTCTATAAAACTCTTTTGTTTTTTTGTCTGCAATTATAATTTGATTATAATCAAGATTTCCAAAATCTTTTTCCATTATCATTAATAATGTATGAAGTAATTTTAAATAAGGATTTTTTAAATCTAAAAAAATCATAATCATTTGTTTTACAGCAGGTATCATTAATGTATATGCTAATTCTCCAGCAAATTTTTCATCTTCTATTTTAGGAAGTAATTTTAACATATTAGGTAAATAATCACCAAGTTCTGTTCCACAATCATTTCCTGCTTTCTTATGTTCTTGTTGAATTTTAACAAGAAATTTGCCTCTTTTATAATCTTCACCAAATAATACAAAACCTACATCTAAATTACATAATGCTTTTATTTCAAAAGTTCTCATAAAATGCTCTTGCATTTCAGTATAAGATGTTTTCTTTGTAAAATCAACAAATACTTCTAAAACACTTTCAGTTTCTGAGTATTTTTTTTTTAATTCAGTACTTATTTTGTACACAGTTTTATCAAAACCTTCATAAGGATATTGAAATAAATCTGCTAATATTGTGTAATGTTTCATTATAATTTTTTATAAACCTCTAAATGGTTTGTCAAGAAATCCAAAACCTTTATTTCCTTTTGTGTCTGCGGTGTGTTCAAGCATTTCAGTAGCTTCTTCTCTGTGTGCTTCTGGAATAATAAAACGCTCTTTGTGCTTTGCCAACGAAGTCATTCTAAATACTGCATCTGCAATGTCTGCATCAAGTCCTGTATTATTCAAAGCTTCCTTAACTTTTGTTTTATCAATATCTCCAACTGTAACATCTCGTCGGTGAAGCCTAACTGCCATAAGTTTTCTCAACACTGCAACAATTTTATCAGTATCTCCTGCCGTAAATAAACTGGCAAGATATTTTATAGGAATTCTTGTATTTTTTGCATCACTCCACAACTCTTCCGAAATAGTTTCGTAGTTTCCATTATTTATAGTACCCATAGAAGGCAACAATGGTGGTACATAAAATAGGTTTGGAACAGTGCGAAACTCAGGGTGAAGCGGTAAAGCAACTCCCCATTCTTTTACAAATTTGTAAACAGGTGATTTTTGGGCGGCTTCAATTGTAGAATCGGCAACACCATTTTCTTTTGCGGCTTTAATTACGTCTTTATCAAAAGGGTCAAGATAAATATCTATTTGAGATTTAACTATATCTTTTTCATCGCAAGATGCCACTTTTTCAATTTTATCTGCATCGTATAACATTGCTCCAAGATAGCGTATTCTACCTACACAGGTGTGCATACAAGCAGGTGCTTGCCCCGTTTCGAGGCGAGGATAACATAAAATACATTTTTCGGATTTTCCATTTCCCCAGTTATAATATGCTTTTTTATATGGACATGCAGTTACACATTTACGCCAAGCTCTACATTTTTTCTGATTAATAAGTACAACTCCGTCTTCACCTCTCTTATATACAGCACCTGAAGGACAAGATGCAACACAAGCAGGATTTAAACAATGGTTACAAATGCGAGGAAGGTAAAACATTACCAATCTCTCTAATTGAAACATTGCTGCTTGTTCTTCTTTTGATAAGTTTTTCAAATTAACATCTTTACGAGCGTAGTCTGGTGAACCACCTAAATCATCATCCCAATTTGGACCAGATATTACATTCATTTTCTCACCAGTAATTAGTGAAATAGGCTCAGCTACTGGCTGGTCGTTTCCTTCTTTGGCATCAAATAAATTATTATAAGTATATGTCCAAGGTTCATAGTAATCGTCAATAACTGGAAGATTTGGATTGTGAAAAAGATTATTCATTGATTTTACTCTGCCTTCGCTAACCAAATCTACAGAATCACCTTTCTTTTTCCAACCACCTTTATAAATATCTTGGTCTTCCCATTTTGTTGGAAAACCTGTACCTGGTTTTGTTTCAACATTGTTCCACCACATATATTCTGCACCCTTTCTATCTGTCCAGATATTTTTACATGCGATAGAACAGGTATGACAACCAATACATTTATCTAAATGGAAAACCATTGCTACTTGAGACCTTACATCCATTGTTATATATTTTTAGTTTTGGTATATTTCAATATTTAGTTTTATATATAAAAAAACATGAAATATACCTAATTTTTAATGATTTTTACTTAACTACTTTGTCCATTTTTTGAACATAAACAAAGGTATCCCGATTTACTCCAACGGGTCCCCAATAATTGAAATGATATGTAAACTGTGCGTATCCACCTACCATTAAATTAGGTTTTAAATGAACTCGCATCAGACTATTATGTCCTCCAGATACTTTACCACCACGTGTTTGTGATTTAACTGGTTGATATGTTCTCTCTGGAGAGTGGTATATAATACAAACTCCTTTTGGTATTCTTGCAGTTACACATGCACGAGTACAGAAAACTCCATTATCGTTGTGTACTTCTACATAATCATTATCTTTAACACCCAGTTCTTCGGCATCTTCTTCACTTAGCCAACAAGGCATTTCTCCCCTTGACAAAGTAAGCATTCTAAGAGTATCACCATAGGTTGAATGGATATTCCATTTTCCATGTGGAGTTAACACGTTGAGCATTTTTGCATTACCTGCTTTTATTGACTTCCTTAATTCGCCCAAAGTACCTGGCTTTGGAGATGGTTTAAATGTTGGTAAATTTTCTCCAAATTTAATATAACCCTCATGGTCAAGATAAAAATGTTGTCGTCCAGTAAGTGTACGCCAAGGAACTAATCTTTCAATATTATAAGTATAAGCAGCATAGGCTCGTTTATCGTTCATTAATCCAGACCAAAATGGGGTGCTATTATATCGCCTTGGTTGTGCTTGTAAATCAAGATAATTAATTTTAACATCTTGGCTACCCTCACTAATGTCTGAAAGTTTTAAACCAGTTCGTTTTTCTGCTCCTTTGTATGCTCTATGGCTTAACACTCCGTTTGTTAAAGAAGATAAATGTAAAATTGCATTTATTGCTTCTTCGTCTTCTTTTAATGAAGGATATATTTCGTTTCCAACTTTTTGTACGTGTTCTTTATCTTCTAATAGTTGGTCATAAAAATCTCCGCATTGAAAACCATTTCCATGTGCTCCAAGTCCATTGGTTTTTACATTTCTGCCAAGTGAAATAAATTTATCATAAATTTTAGTATAGTCACGTTCTATAACCACAATATTGTGCATTGTTTTTCCAGGAATAGGTTCACATTCACCTTTAGACCAGTCTTTGATTTCTGGTTGCGAAATTTCACCTTTTGTATCATGTAAAATTGGCACATTAACAATGTCTTTCACAGGATTAGGAATATTTGTTTTTGCCAAATCGGTAGTAACTCTTGCTATTTCTCTAAAAATTGCCCAGTCACTTTTAGCCTCCCACACAGGATTAATTGCTTTAGCTAATGGATGTATAAACGAGTGCATATCAGTACTATTAAGGTCCGCTTTTTCGTACCAAGAAGCTGCTGGTAGAACAATATCAGAATATAGAGCAGAAGTATCCATTCTAAAATTCAAATCAACTATCAAATCCATTTTGCCTTTTGGTGCGTCTTTCATAAAGTTTACCTCTTTTACAAATTTATCTGCTACCTCATCAGCTATATCATTGTGATGTGTACCAAGATAGTGTTTCATAAAATATTCGTGTCCTTTTGAACTTGACATTAAGGCATTTCCACGCCAGATATACCAAACACGAGGATAACTCATTTCGTTGTCAGGATCAGAAACTGCATGCGTTAATTCTTTAGATTTAAGTTTTTCTACAACATAATTTTTTATGTCTGCATCTGTCTTTGCTCCAGATTTTTTTGCATCTTCAGTAATGTCTAAATTGCTCCTAGTATATTGAGGATAAAGAGGATAAAATGGCATCCAACCATTTTTTACTGCTTTCACAACCATGTCTGCGGTGTGCAAATCAGTTAATTCATTTTTTGGTACTGTGTTATAATCAGTGTGTTTTGGGTCATATCTCCATTGGTCGGAGTGCATATAATGCCAAATTGGTGCTTGTTGCAGGCGAACTGCTCCTTGCCAATCTTTTCCAGACATAATTGCTGCCCATGAATCCATTGGTGCAAGTTTTTCTTGTCCAACATAGTGATTTATTCCACCACCATTTCGTCCAACACAACCAGAAAGCATTAATGCCATAATTCCAGCTCTATATATCAAATTGTTGTGATACCAGTGATTTATACCAGCTCCTATTATTATCATACATTTTCCTTCGGTAATTTCGGCTGTTCTTGCCCAGTCTTTTGCAAAACCAATTACCGATTTTTTACTAATTCCTGTAAAAATCTCTTGCCATGCAGGTGTATATGCTGCTTTTTTATCATCGTAAGATTTTGGATAATCTCCTTCAAGTCCTCTATCAATACCATATTGTCCCATAATTAGGTCATATACAGTAGTTACAGGTACTTTCCCATCGGTAGTTTCAATGTATTTAACAGGAACTCCTCGCTTTGCATCTAAACCAAGACCAAATTCTGTAAATTGTACTTGAACAACTTCATCTTTATTATTTAAAAGCGTCAAAAGTGGTTCGTATTTTGTTCCATCTTCAGCGTCTTCAAATTTCATATTCCAATTACCATCTTTTGCGTCCCATCTGTGTCCTACGCTTCCGCCTGGACAAACAAGATTTCCTGTTGCTTCATCAATGTTAAGGAATTTCCAATCATTATTTTCTGCTTTTGCATATTTTGCTATTCGTCCAGCTCTTAATAATTTACCAGGAACAAACTTTCCGTTCTGTTCTGTTAGTTCTACAAGAAATGGACTGTCAGTATATTTTTTTGTATAATTAATAAAGTAAGGAGTTTGTTTTTCGTGATGATACTCTTTTAGAATAATAGGTTATCCGTTTAAAGTTGTACAATAATATTACGACTACTGTATCAAGACA
>JAOZTW010000356.1 GCA_029938985.1 Bacteroidales bacterium
TAATTCTAATATTTCAAAAAAGCCTTGAACTTGACACTCGTGAAAAACGCCAAAACAACTAATTGAATTTTAACTACAAACTAATTTTGAATTTCTAATTCATATAAAATGAAATATATAGAAAATATAAAAGATTTAAACATATATTATGAGCAAAATTCTAAACATCAATTAATTGATATTAGAAAATACTCGGATATTGGTACTTTAAAAACAATTGAAAACGAACAATTTGTATTAGGATTTTACAAAATTTCTTATATAACAAATAATAACAATTCTAATAAAATTTTACATTTTGTAGAACCAGGACAATCATATATTAATACATCAACAAGTCAGAAAAAAGGTTATCAAATATTAATTCATCAAAATATTTTTGATGAATATTTCACAGAGAAAAGCATAATTAAATACAATTTCTTTTCATATTATGTAACCGATTTTTTGAATTTATCGGATAAAGAAGAAAATACAATAGATTTTTTGATGCAACAGGCATGGAACGAATTTTATAATAAAAATGATAATTTTTCTATACCAATAATTTTATCTTATATAAGTGCCTTGTTAAATCTCTCAGAAAGGTTTTATTCACAACGGTTTAAAGTTAAAAAAACTATGTGTAACCATATTTCAAACGAATTTTTCAAACAACTGAGAACATATTATACTAATTCTAAGTATGAAGATAAAAAACAACCATCATTATTTTTTTTCGCCGATAAATTAAATGTAACACCTAACTATTTGAGCGATACCTTAAAACATCATACCGGTTTTTCTGCTTTAAATATTATTCATGATTATATAATTAATGAAGCAAAAAAATTGTTAAGAACTTCAAATCAATCGGTATCACAAATTTCCGAACTACTTGGCTTTGAGTACCCTAACTATTTTTCACGCTTATTTAAGAAAAAAACAACATATACTCCCTCCGAATTTCGCAAATCAGTGAAAAGTATCTAAGGCATATTAAAATAAATAATTAACTAATTTTAATTAGTGCAATTAGGCATGTTTCTCAAGTGCAAATTTTTGTGTTACTTTTGAAATTATAAAATGCTCATTTACAAAAGTAAACTTCAATTCTAAAATTTTTAAAAGATTCCTTAAACTTTTACACTTGTGAAACATGCCCACATTTATTTATTTTAATATGCCTATTTTATAAAATCACTAATTTCATCGTGCAAAAAATAAAGATCGTTGGGCTCATATATTTTCTCTTCAACTATTTCATTATTTTTCACAAAAATGACTTTGGGATTAAAAAACCCTTCAATATAGTTAAGATAATCATTATTTTCATCAAACAAAAGATTAGGTAAATTTTCGGATATATTATTTTCCTCCAACAAAAGCGAAATACTCTCTTTGTTTGAACTATTTAAAATTAAAAAAACATTATTTTCTTTTAATATATTTATACTGTCTGAATAATATTTACACACATAATTTACACAAGGCAGGCAACTTCTATTGATGGGAAGTAAAATTACTACCATTTTTTCTTTATTCAAATAGTGCTTTTTTTCCAAATATGCTTCTATTCCTGTTTCTTTAGGTATATTTTTTGGTTGAAAATTTACATGTTTTAATAACTGTTTTTTTGTTCCCTTAATTGTATTTAATTTAAATAATGAAAAAACAATACTATCTTTTGTATTTTTTTCTATATTTCTAATAATAATTCCTTCTTTTGTAAACAACATTGGGAAAAACGAAAATCCTTCAGGGAAAATACATTCTCCAAGAACATTAAAGTTTGTATCTAATAACATTAACGAAAATTTTGGATGATTTTTTAAATAGGGTGATGCTTTTTTATCTACTTGTAGTTTTACAATTCTTATATATTTTTGTTCATAAGAGTTGTAGTATAGTTGTTGATAGACGGCACCATAATTATTATCAAGTATAATAGTATCAGGTTTTATGCTATCAACTAAAGATGATTTAACATAGTGCATAGTTCTTTTTCTATTCTCAAAATCATATTCAATTAAGTTTCCTGTATGTCTAAAAGCGTAAATAATAGTGTTGTTATGAGTAAAGCAAGTGTAGGGGTGTGTTGCATTTTGGTAATACCTATTATCTTCAAAATAGGGGTAACTAATATCATGTTCAGTAAATTTTTTATCTTTAATATCAATATGACCTCCTAATGGAAATTTATTTTTTAAAAAACCAACATCACCTGGTTCTTTAGAAGTATAATTAAGCAAATGGAAAAATAACTTATCTTTTTTATAAAAAAAATCATTTAAAAATAATGTAGTAAAAGCTACTGAATCTCTTTTAAAAACGGGATTTTCGCTACACCAAACAGGTGCACCTTTTAGTGAAATATTGTCTTTTATCTCTCCACTACTATTTATCATCAAAATAGTACTATCATGACTATAGTTTTTATTATAAGCCGCATTAAAAATAAGGAAAATAGAATCACTATTATGATAATTAAAGGCAAGAAGCTTTGTAAAAGAAAAATAATTTATTGAAATACGCTCTATTATTTTTTCTGTCTCTAAATTATAACTAACTATTTCTGGATAATTATAATAAACAGATAAAATTTTTGCTGTATCAAATTCATGAAAATCTACTGCATAAGGCAAGCTTTTTCCTTTTTTTGTTAAAGGTATTTTATAATCTTCAATATGTTCAAAAACAACAATATTACTAATCTTTTTTTGAACACAAGAAGTTAATAATAAAATAATAAAAATAATAAAATTTTGTTTCATGTTTTAAATTGTTTAAAATGCTTTCATAATAATATTATGAAAGCAAAAATTAATAAATTTACATATGTGTACCAGGACAAATAATCATCATAACATCTCCATTTGCTCCGATAATAAGACGACATGTGGTTCCTGAACCCTCACAATGCAACCAACTTTCATCTCCTGCTGTTTGGAGGGTTAAGTTCATTATTATTTAATGTTTTTCTGAAACCAGGAAAACATTAAAATTATGATATTTAGTTTTTTACATATTTAGAAAATTTTTTCCTTGGTCTGTAATCATATCGGGTGTCCATTCTGGTTCCCAGGTTAACTCTACATCTACTGAATAATCTGTCCACCTATCAAGTATCACTGTTTCAACATGTTGAATTATTACATCTCCAACAGGGCAACCACGTGCCGATAAAGTCATAACTACTTCAATTTTTTTATCTGCCTCATTATGACTTATTTTATAAATCAATCCTAAATCAACAATATTTATTTCAACTTCTGGGTCTATTACTGTTTTAATAACATTCAATATCGCCTGTTCTGTTTGTGTTAAATTTTCTAACATTATTTTTTGAGTTTTTATAGCAAATAAATTATTTGCTTTATTTTATTATTTGTAAATTATTGATACACAGAATGTTTGTAGTTCATTACTTTTTCAAATCTTCAATTTTTTCTTTATGAAAGATAATTAGAAACGTGTTGTAACAATATAAAATTGCTGTTATAATAAAAGCTACAGCACTTATTTTTATTATTATTATGCTTGATAAAATTAGACCTATAAGTATCAAGATAATAGCAACAATAAAAGAGTAATAATGTAGTTCTGCAACTTTTTCGGAATACATGCTTGCTGGCATTGGAATTTTGAATTTTCCTACTTTGTCTTGATATTTGTGTAACCAAACTATAAATGGCAATGTTTTATACATTTGTCCCAAAATTAGAGATGTAAAAAATCCTAATATTAAGCTAACTCCATAGGCTGTATAAAATACTTCTAATTTAAAAAAGGATAAAATTGCAAAAACAATTGTTGTAAAAAGTAGGAGAAATGACAAAACGGATAACTTCATTCCAACATCTAATTTTTTTCTTAACCTTGCTTTGTAGGCATCGTAATTATATTTCACAAAAAACAAAAGCCCTATAATAACTATTGCAATAGGTATTAATACTAAGTAACTTTCTTTTAAAAAATAAAACATTATTATAGCTACAAGTAAACCTCCGTTTGTGAAAAAATAGGATAAATTCAAATATTTTCGTTGTAGCTTGTGAGCGATAAAAAACATTGGTAACAACTTACTTGCCACACCAATAACGAGCATCATGAACCAACCAATAATACCAAAACCAACATGTATTTTCAATAAATCAGTTCTTGAAATATCAATTAATCCTTTAGAAACATTAACAATAATAAAAATACCAAACAAAACTGTGCCAAGCAACCAAAGTATTGAAGTAACAATAAATCTATTTTCAATAGTTCTTTGCTTTGATTTTATAGCCGACATGCCTGCATTTATTGCAAATAAAAATACGGATACAAAAATTAATGTTCCTCCAATTTCTATCAATAATGAATTACCAATATAGTTATTCCAAAAATGAATAGCCATTAATACTGTTCCAACATTTAGAGTTACAAAACTGATGTATGCAAGTATTTCGCTAAAAAGCTTGACCTCCATTACCACAGGAATAAGCTGATATAAAGCACCATATATTATCATTGTAACCCAACCCAAAACTAAAATATGTGTTATACTAACAATTTTTCCTCCCCCATAACCCAATGATATTTCTTTTGCTGTAAAAAACAGCAAAACCGATGCTATTAGAAACGCAATTGCTCCCATTGCATAATGTGGCAACACAACCAGATGTGACGGAGCATTTTTTGTACTTAAACCTGCTTTCATTTTTTATAAATTATAAATTTAATATTATTTTCATCAATTTCTTTATTTACATAAATGTAACCTCTATCTTCTAATTCGGGTAAAAGATATTGTGGCAACCTTTTATGATGTACATACAAGGCACCGTTTTTTTCAATTTTTTCTATTTCTTCAAGAATCGTAACCATTGGCATAGGCATTTCCAAAGGTCTTACATCTACTTCAAGCATTTTACCTTTAAATTTTAAGAGAGCCTCTTCAAAATTTAATTCCGAATTTGCTTTTGTCAAACTACCGTCTTGTTCTGCAATAACATTTTCAGTTTTGGTTAAGTAAGTATAAACCAATTGAGGTTCCGGACGTTCAACTTCGTACTCATACGCCAATTTTTTAAGCTTATTAAGCAAAGGAACTGGTTCAAATGAGTTAATTAACAATAAACTCTCGTCGTTGTTTAGTTCTTTCAAACTCGACATTATTGCTTGATAAGGGTCAACGCCAGACTCAAGTATTGGACGAACGTCTAATTTTACAATTTTTCTTTTTTTCATATTAATTAATTTTGTTTTAATAATATTTTTAGATACATCTTCTTCTTCATATTCTACCTCAAAACCAATAGTTTCAAGTTTTTCAAGAATGTTATTAATAGTGCAACTTCCTATTTTGGCTGCATCTTTAACCGTAACACGTGGGGCAAAAATTTTACGTAAAATTGGGTTTTTTAATTTCCTAAAATTTTTATTTATCGAAGCAATAACATCTATTGCTTTTTCATTTAAAGATAAAATTTTGGATATCTTGGTGTTTTTATTTATCATATTATGATTCTTTTTTTGGCAAAAATAAATATAATTTTTCAATTTACAAATACCTATATGTAGGTATTTAATAAAAATTAGAAATCTGGAATTAGAAATCTGGAATTAGAAATTAAGAACTATGAATTAGTAATTGGTTTACACCCTAAATTTCAATTATTTATAAAAATTATGTTATAAAACAATGTTTTAAAAATACATTCCAATAAATTTAATATATCTTTTTTTTTATAAATATACTGAAAAGTCGGGAAAACTTTTTACCATAACATTAAAGCATTGATTAATTGC
>JAOZTW010000357.1 GCA_029938985.1 Bacteroidales bacterium
GCTGATATTGGGAAATTATATAAAAAAACATTATCTCTTATAAAAAAACACGGGGACGATTTCAAAGGTTGGTTTGCAGGGGTTAATTTATTGGAAACGATAAAAAGTATTGAATTTGATACAGTAATAACAGACGAAGCAAGTAAAGCAACACCGCCCGAATTGCTTTTACCTATGTGTTTTGGCAAAAAAAATATAATAATTGGCGACCACAGACAATTACCGCCAATGTTACACGACAAAACTTTTAAAGAAACTTTGGAAACGTTAGAAACAGACCAAGCCAAAGAATTAGCATCGGAAATTGATAAAGATTTTGTTGATACTTCACAATTTGAAAGACTAATTACAAATCCAAAAGTATCACCAACAATAATTTCAACTTTTAAAGAACAATACAGAATGCACCCAAAGATAAACAATGTGATAGAACAATTCTATCTTGATGAGGGTGGATTAAAGCCAGGGAAACCAATTCTTGAAAATGCAGATGATACCGATTTAAATAATCCTTTTTCACGACATCACGGATTTATCTTGAAAGACTTTATTAATCCTGATATTCACACAATTTGGATAAACGTAGATGAACCAGAAGAATTAAGTGGGACATCACGAACAAACACAACAGAAGTTGAAACCGTAAAACTTGTTTTGGAACTGTTAAAAAAGGCAAACGGATTTGATGAATATATGAAACATTGGGATACTCTAAAAGATGAAAACAAACAAAAGGAAGAAAAAGAAATTGGAATAATTAGTTTTTACGGTCATCAAGTATCTAAGTTAAAAGAAGTTGCACGTTTTCCAAGAACAAAATTAAATATTCCTGTCAGATTAAATACGGTTGATAAATTTCAAGGAATGGAACGAAATATTATTATTGTTTCTACTGTCAGAAGTGATAAGAAAATTGAAAACGGACAAATTAGGAAAAATTATGATATTGGATTTGCAAAATCCCCACAACGTTTAAATGTTGCACTATCAAGAGCAAAACGATTGCTAATCGTTGTCGGGAATAAAAACTTTTTTTCGCAATACAAAAATAAAGAAGGTAAAAGGATTTACAAAAATGTAATTGATATTATCCAAAATGAAGGCTCAATAATTGATTACAAACAACTTGAAAATTATTTTAAAAATGATAAGTAATTTAGAATATAACATATATAAAGCCATAGAGCAAGATAAAAAGCTAACTGAAATCTATATTGGTTATCAAGAATTTGATTGGTTTTTCACAAAAGCAAGCTATTCGGCAACTTGCACAGAAGCAATTGATTTTACATTGTTTGATAAAACTATTTGCGGTCTTTTACAGATTGAAGAACATTTAAGTCTTGAACAAATTGGCGAAATTTTAGGGTTTAATGTAATTGACAATCCAACAGAAAAAAAATATAAAGACCTTGCAGAATACGAAATATTAAAAGAAGCATTACAATCATTGGAAGAGTTCGAAATGATTGAAGGTGGCGATATTTATTTTTCATATTGCACATTAACCCCGACAGGAAAAGAATATGTTAAAAAAGGGAAGAAATTTAAAATTCACGAGAATAAAAAATTTAGACTTTTCTTTGATAACACAAATAATGACCATTCAAAAGCAAAAGAAAATTTTGAGTTTTTGAAAGCTGAAAAAGTTTACGAAAATGAAAATAGTATTGATTATGACGACGAAGACATTTTAAAAACTTTTGCAGAACATCAAATTCCTGAAATTTACAATCCTGAAAAAATAAACTCTTTTAAGGATACAATTTTGCAAAATAAAGCACACTATAAAACAACATTATTTGCCATTTTTTTACTTGATATTAATACAGGAAAGCATAGAACACTTGTGTATGAAAAAACAAGTAGTAAAATTAGTAACTATTTTACTGTATTTATACAAAATAATCAAGAGTTTGATACTCAGTATTTTAATTCGTTTATACCTTCGAAATATAAATTTAATGAAAAGGCTATTTTAAATGAAAAGCATTTTAATAACCTTAATAATTTTCAAGATAAAATTGATGTTGCAATCCAAGAAAATGAAAATTTTACGCAAATAATTGAAGAATATTACAATAATATTAAATTTATTGAAACTGAATTATTTATACTGAAATTTCCAAAATTTATTGAAAATTCAGAAAGCGAAATTTGGTTATCATTAGACAAAATTAATCCTAATATTTTGGATAAATTGAATATCATTTTTAAAAATATAGCGAAACAAGATAAGTTTTTATTTGTAAATATAATTGATGACAATACTTATGAAAATGAAATTGAAAAATTAATTAATTTTGCAGAAAAAAGCAAAAACATCTATATGTTAGCAAAGGACAGCATTGAAGATTTTGATTGTTTTCTGAAAATTAATAATAATTACGTAAAATACTCAAAATCTAATTTGTCATTACCGATAGAATTTGACCGAAATAATTATTTCATTGAAAAATCAATAATAAGTAAAACCAACTTAATTAATAACGAGAAAATAGAACTACAACGAAATGATTTTGCTGATAATTATTTTAATTTTCTATATGAAAATATAAAACAACAGCTTATCAATTTTGACTATGAAAAGCAACACGATAAACAAATATTATCAGACCTTAAAGTATTTACACAGAAACTAAATCCCTTTTCTGAAATTGAAAAATACAATAAACAAATAATTAATTTAGAAAATTTGCAAAATGCTCAAATTATAAAGATAAAAGAAAAACGGAAATCAAATATTATTCAAATAACATCAAAAAATATTCAGGAATTAGACAGCTCAGAATATACCTATAAAAATTTAGAAAGAATAAAATCTAAAATTAACAATGAAAAAGAAAAGTGCTTTGATTTTGAATTAGACTTATTTATTCAGGTAGACAAAAAAATCAATTTTATTGAAAAAGAAATTGAGCTTATAAGCAAACGGAAATCAATAATAATTGATACAAATATACTTATCGAAGAACCTAATATTATCAAAATAATAGGTTCAAATCAAACTATTGTTTTCTCAGGTAAAGTAATTGATGAGTTAGATAAATTAAAAACAAGAAAAGAACTTAAAGAAAAAGCTCAAAATGCGATTAGAAATATAAGAAATCATCAAAAGGATAAAAATATTCGATTTAACACAAGCAAAGTTTCCAATTTGCCTGATGACTTCGATAAAAAATCACCTGATAATATGATTTTATCGGTTGCAATTCAATATAAAAAATATAATCCTGTTCTACTTACTAATGACAAGGGGCTACAAATAAAATCTGAAATGCTGGAAATTCCCGCAAAAACAATTGAAGAATTGAAAATATTACTAAAATCTAATACTCAAATAACTAAAAACCATAAACCCAAAAATAAAAAAAGAAAATAATATGTCTTGTTTTGAAACATCAAAATTTTTAAAAAATCCGCAAGTTTTCTCAAAAGATATTTTGATAAAAGCGGCTGAACGTCTTAATTGGGAATATAAAGTTACAGAAAACGAAGTTTCTATTACTAAAATACCAAACCAAAATGTTCGTGGCGAATATGCAATGAAAATTACAGGAAGTAAAGTAATTTATAACAGTTACTATCTTAAAGGCGGAAAACAACTTGTTGATGAGTTACAAGGAGTTTTTTATAAACTTAATGTAGAATATGCAAAAAAGTCAATTCTTACTGAGTTTGAAAATGTTGGTTTTACATTAAAACGTGATTATGACTTTGAAGCTACCGAAACCGAAGTTGATAAATTCTATATGGTTGGTTATTCCAAAAATCAAAATGAAGAAGAAAAACGAACCGAAATAGAATTTACAATATTAAATGACGGAACAGTTGTATCTGACACAAATTATTTGCCAGCAGATATGCACAAACTTGCAGATAAAGCAATGCGGAAATTGGAAGAAAAACTTGGTAATAAACGAGATGAAAATAATATTATTAAAAGAGAAGTTCCAATTCGTTATCAAAATAAAATAGAAATAATTTCAAATAAAATCAAAGCTAAAAATTAATATAAAATGGAAAAAACATTTGAAGATTTAAAATACATGCTTGATGCTAATTATCCATTAATTTACCTTGCATCACCCGAATATGGTCGTATTATCCAAAAAGTAAGAAGTATAGCATATCGAAAAGATTATATTTTTCATACGTGGGATTTAGTGGACGGCTTACAAACTCACAAAAAAGAAGAGAATACAAATAAATTAAAGGAAGTTAAAAAGCATTCTAATCATGGAGAAACAAAAAGTCCTGATAGTTTGATGGAATTTCTGTTAAAAGGCAATAAAGAAAATAGTGATAGAGAAATTTTCATTATAGAAGACGCTCATAAACAATTCAGAGATGAAAAATTTGTTGTTCAACTTCGTAAAATAACACAGTATTTTAAAGTTTTAAACAAACATTTATTATTGCTATCACCTTTTTTCAAATTACCAGTTGAACTTGAAAAATACGTTACAGTTATTAATATGCCTTTGCCTGATAAGTCAGATTTAGAAAGGCGTTTAAATGTTATCTTAGGCAAAGAAACAGAAATTAATGAAGATTTAAAAAAGTTGCTTTTAGATGCAGCCGCAGGTTTGACAGATGCAGAAGCCGATTTAGCGTTTAGACTTGCAAAAGTAAAAGTAGGATTAGATAAAAAAGAGGCGATTAAAATTGTAGCAGGTGAAAAAGAGCAAATAATTAAAAAAAGTGGAATACTTGATTATTACCAAGTAAACGAAAAGCTTGATACAAGTGTTGGTGGTTTAGATAGTTTAAAACAGTGGCTAAAACAAAGAAGTAAGGCATTTGAAAGGAAAGCCAAAGAATTTGGATTGAAAGAACCAAAAGGAATGCTACTTCTTGGAGTTCCAGGAACAGGAAAAAGTTTAACGGCAAAATCAATTGCTAATGAATGGAACCAGCCACTTTTAAAATTAGACATAGGCAAAGTTTTTCAGGCAGAAGTTGGAAGTAGCGAAAACAATATTAGAAATGCAATTCATACAGCCGAAGCAATTGCACCATGTGTATTGTGGATAGATGAAATTGAAAAAGGATTAAGCACAGGCGGAGGAGAAAAAGATGGAGGAACAAATTCTCGTGTTTTTTCAACAATATTAACTTGGATGCAAGAAAAAACGAAACCTGTTTTTGTAGTAGCAACAGCAAATAATATTAGCAATTTGCCCCCCGAGTTATTAAGAAAAGGTAGATTTGATGAAATATTCTTTATTGACTTACCTACAAAAAAAGAAAGAGAAAATATTTTTGAAATTCACTTAAAAAAGAACGGACAAAATAACATTACTGATTTTAAACAATTAGGAGAAAAATCAAAATATTTCAACGGTGCAGAAATCGAAGAAGTTGTAAAAGAAGCAATGTTTAGAGCTTATATTGAAAATAATGAAAAACCAATAGTTAAACTTTCACATTTAATTAAAGCGTCTGAATTAATTGTTCCCTTAGCAATAACAATGAAAACAAAAATTGACGGTTTGAGAGAGTGGGCATCAACACGTGCAAGACCAGCAAGTTCAGATAAAAATGAAGAGGAACTAATAACGGAAAAAAATAATGAGAAAACAAAAAAGAAAAATTTAACAAAACGAGAACGAGAAGAAGACATATTTTAATGACAGAAAAAAAAAAGAACCATATCATTGTACTGGTCGTAAGTAGTATTTTTTGTTTTTTTGCTTCATTCGCTTCGCTCATTCAGCAAAAAAAACAAAAAACACCACCTACGCCAGTACATTTCCGATA
>JAOZTW010000025.1 GCA_029938985.1 Bacteroidales bacterium
ACTTGGATTTTATTAAAAAGCAATTAATCAATGCTTTAATGTTATGATAAAAAAAATTCCCGACTTTTCAGTTTAATGATATTTTTAAAGGGGCAAAATAAACAAGTAGGTTGGAATTAATTATTTTTTCTTTTTCACTAAGGCATATTAAAATAAATAATATTTCTATATGGTTAAAAAATCTGATTTTATAATTTATACGAAATAAAAATAAAAACCTTAAAAAGTTTTTTTTCTTTTTAACAAAAAAAAGAACTAAGTTTTAAGGTGTAAACCACTAACCACTAACCACTAATTAATTGCAGTATTAAAATTGAAAGTATATAAATGGTTGTAATTCAGCGGAACTAACTTGATAAATCAAAAATATTACAATAATAATTATTATTACTTTTAACCAATGAGGTGTGTTTATAAACCAATTTTTGTATTTTTGTTTAAACGAACTTGGTAACCAATGTATTATGTAGGCAAAAATTATCATTGCAAATATTTTATAATATGACACTACAACTTCGCCAATTTGTGCAAAATTAAACGAATTGGCTATCTGATACATAACACCATTTGCAACCTCCATACTCTCCGAGCGAAACCAAATTCGTGTAAAGGTAATGAAATTAAAAGTAATGAAAACAGCGAGTATTTTTGCCGCCCATGATTTATTTCCTGTAAAAGGACTAATTTTTCTCCAAAATTTATAAATTACTAATCCTACTCCGTTTAATCCTCCCCAAATCACAAATTGCCAACTTGCTCCGTGCCACAATCCTCCTATTAACATGGTTATCATTAGGTTGATATTATTATCGATTATAACTTTTACACGAGGCACAAGTATTGCAAGTATCCAGAAAAATAGAACAAATGAGAACGTAAACACGCCAAACCAAGATTTATCAATTATTAAAAGTGCGATAAAAGCTCCAAACGATAGTAAGGTAAGATAATTTAACCACTCAAATTTTTTATATTTGCTGTTGACAAACCAAAGTATGTATAATACTATGAGAATTACAAAGTTAAGAATACTCCAAGATGGAATAAGAACAGAGGATGCCAAAATTGCGGCAACAAAAGTGTAAGTAAAAATTGAACCACCACGATTACCTCCCATTGGTATATATAAATAGTCTTTTAACCAAGTAGATAGCGAAATATGCCAGCGTTTCCAAAACTCTCCAACATGCTGTGCTTTATAAGGCGAATTAAAGTTTATTGGTAACCTAAATCCCATTAACAGAGCTACTCCAATGGCAATATCGGTATAACCAGAAAAATCGGCATAAACTTGAATTGAATATCCATAGAGTGCCATAAGGTTCTCAAAACCAGAGAAAACACGTGGATTAGCAAAAACTCGGTCAATAAAATTGACAGAAATATAATCGGAGACAAACATTTTTTTCAGCAAACCGTTTAAAATCATGAAGACGGCAATACCAAATTCTGCACGAGTTAGTTTAAACTTTTCGTATAGCTGTGGAACAAACTCTGATGCTCTAACAATAGGACCTGCAACAAGTTGTGGAAAAAAGGAGACATAAAATCCAAAATCCAAAATATTTTTAACTGGTTTTACCTTTCCTCTGTAAATATCTATTGAATAACTAATTGTTTGAAATGTAAAGAAAGAAATTCCTACTGGTAAAATAATTCTATCTATATCAAAATGACTACCAGCAAAATTGTTTGACCATTTAGCAAGTACATCAATAACCTCAAAATTAGTACCTAACATATAATTTAGAGTATCAACAAAGAAGTAAGAATATTTGAAATATGAAAGCACAAAAAGATTAACAATAATACTTAAGGTTAACAGTATTTTTCGTAGCAGTTTTTTATCCGATTTATAAATTCCGTATCCTATAAAATAATCAACTATGGTTGAAAATATTAATAGGAAAAAATAAAAACCACTTGTTTTGTAATAAAAAAATAGGCTTATTGCAAAAAGATAAATATTTCGTGCAGCTATTTTTTTATATAAAACAAGATATATAGCCATTGCCACTGCAAAAAACGCCCAGAAATAAAATCTGGTAAATATCAGTGGAGCGTCTTGATTAAATAAAAATATTTCTTGTAAAAATTCCAATTTGTATATAATTTAATTTTTTGTGTGTAAGTAAATTTTAGATTATCAAATATTCAACCAGTTTTTTTATACAACATTTTTTAGGCAAAAGTTTGTTTTGCCTTCTCCTGTGTTTTATTAAACACCTCTTCTTTTAAAGGGTTTTCATATAAATATTTTAGCATAGATAGATAGTCTTTATAATCCACATTGCCTCCAAGATATAATTGTAATCCATTGGATTGCAAATTACTATCCATTAAACCTAATGTAGTATGAAAATCTTTAACAGGAACAGGACAATCCGATTTCCCGTATTCAGGAAATTCTTTTTGTATCATTTCATGTGTTCTACAAGTTATTAATACTTGTTTTTTATGTGGTGTCTCTATTGTCTTATTCATAACATTAAGTTATTTATTATTCTTTTTAAATTCAGAATATAAATCTATTAGGAAAATTCTTAATTTTCTATTTTTGAAATATGCGGTAATATAATCATCAAAATGAAGATATACATAGTTCCAGAAAAATGAATACTCCTCTTGTGGTTTTGTTTGTTTTTTAATTCGATTCAAAATTATATAAAATAAAAATTTAAAATCTTTATTTTCTTTATCAACCACCAAACATGGAGTCAAATATTCATTAAATATAATTTCAAGCTTTCTTTTCCTTTTGAAAATATAAAGATTGTCTCTATTTAGCTTTACAATTTTAATTGTTGCTTCTGCTTGTCTATATTCAAAAGTATTTTTTGTTGCATTTGCTTCCATAAATCCCGTTTTGTCAAACTTAAAGTATAAAAAAGGATTAAATCCTTTTATTTCTGGATTCAAAAACAACGGTTTTTCTTCTTGTAAATAATTATTTGTTAAATTATTTGATAATAAATCAATTTTTCTATTTTGAGAAAATTTTGGTTTGTACTTTCTAATTCCTTCAATTGGAAAATGATTACCTTTAACTCCATTTTTATTGCAATTATGACAAGCAGGTAACAAATTACTCCATTCATAAGCCAACCAATAATAGCCATTATGATTTTTCAAATCTTCGCTTACTCTTTTTTTCGGGCGATAATGTTCAATTTCTGGTTCTGTTTCACGAGTTTCGCAATAAGCACATTTGTTATGATATAAGTGTTTTAATTTTTTTCGTATATCTTCTGCTCCGTAAAACTTGGGGTTAATTTGACCTTTATGTTTTGGATTAGATAAATCAATAACCTCCAAAAGACTATTGTAACAATCTGAACTTGTCAAACTTTTGGGTATTTTCCTTTGACTTTTATTTACGGCTATCATAATTATATTTCAAATTTATTAGTATCTTTTACCAGTTATTTGTTTCAAATAATTTATCAATTCTTTTTTCCATTTCTTGGTGTTTTTCTCTGTCATTATAGTTATCATCAACTATAACGTCTCTAATGTCTTTGTTTGCAACTGATTTTATATTTTCTAAGCCAAAAACTGGAGAAGTCAATAATACGTTTGGTAATAAATTAGGTAATTCTTTTTCTACTTTCTCTAAACGTCTTACAGTTACTCCCGCTTCTTTTGTTCTGTTTACATTCAAAATAACAGTTTCTTTTGGTGCTCCAAGCAAAGGAATAGGACTATGCGTAGAGGCTATAAATTGTACTTTAGGAAAACAATCTGACAGCAATCCAGGTAATTGGCGTTGCCAATCTGGGTGCAGATGCAAATCAAATTCATCAATAATTACAATTCCAGTTAGTTCTGCTGGGTCGTTTATATATGGTTGAGTATTAAATAATTTTACAATCATATCGCCAAACATTGCAATTATGCTTTTCATGCCCGAAGCAAGTTTTTCAAGTGGTAATGATTCTAATATATTTTCATCTTCGTCTATTTCAGTATAAAGAACTTCATCGTATTTTGTAACATGAATATCTGTAACATTAGGAATAATTTTAAGCATTATTTTTTTTACATTATTGTATTTTTGCTCAAATTCCTCATATTTATCTTTTTTATTATACCAAGTACAAAATTCTAATTCATAATTTGTTAGAGCTATTGTGTTTCCTTGCGGAAAAAGTTGAATTGTAGAATTTTCCTTTTCTGTTTTTTTACTTACATATAAACGATTAGCTCCATAAGTAACTATTGGCTCAATATTATTACTATCATTTTCATCAGGAAAATCAACAGTAAATTCTTTATATCCAGTATCAAATGTTAATTTTATATTAGTGGGTTTTTCATTAATAGTATTATTAAATAAATTCTGTTTTTTTTCTTTCTTTTTAATAAAAATATCTGTATGAATTTCTTTTCCTTTTAGAGCAATTGCAAGTGCTTGCAGTACAGTTGTTTTTCCAATAGCATTTTTACCAGTGAAAAAAATCCATTTAGTATCAGTGGGAATATTTTCAATTTCTGCTTTTTTTATACCTTGAAAATTTTCTATTTTAAAAGAACTAACATAATAACCTTTAAATGTTTTTCTTAGATTTTTAATTTCTTCAAATTGAGAATTAAAATACCCTTTAATTTCATTTTGTTCTTCTGTAAAGTTGTTATTTTCCTTTAGTATATTTGGATATTTTTTAAAAAAATCATCCAGATTTTCTTTCCATGTTTTATGGTTTTTAAATATTACCTCATTACTAAAGTTATTTTCAATCCTGTTTTTTGCATTTTGGATTAAACAAGTAATTTGTTTCTCGTCAATTAAAAGGCTAATATATAATTTCTCATTTCTAAAAAGATAAGTTAAAACTTGATTACGGAAAACATACAGTTTTTTTCCACTTAATATATTTTTTAAAAAAAGAGGATACAGTGGTGTTAAGTAAAAATAAAACTCTCTTCCTGCTTCTTTTTCAGTTTTATGTTTTTGAAAAAGATGTTCAAAAACTTCTTTTTCAAATTTATTTATATCAAACTCTTGCACAATTTTTTAATTAAAATATTAATATGTTGTAAAACTTTGTTTTTAAACAACTATTTTTATAGATAATAGAATTTTAAGGTGTAAACCAATTCTTAATTCTTAATTTTTAATTGCCCTGCCCTAATCCAAGTTTTCTATTAATTCCATTTTGCATACTTTGCAGTTTCCTGCTTCTTGGCTACCACTACCTTCGCAGTGTACAGGACATACATATTTGGCTGTATAATCATTATCTTCGTCAATTGTCTCTGCCTGATTACTGGTAGTGTCAACTTTTTCGTTGTTCGATTCTATTACAGTTTTTAATGTGTCAGAATTATTTGTTTTGTTGTTATTGTCATTCTCACAGGCAGTTATAATACCTATTAAAAATAATGACAAAAATATAATAAATGCTCTATATTTCATAATTATTGTTTTTGTTAAAAGTTTGCAAAAGTATAAATAAAAGATTACAAATAAAAATAATTTGGCGTTTTTCACGAGTATCAATTTCTTCGTTACTTTTGAAATATTAAAATGTTCATTTACAAAAGTAAACTTTAATTATAATATTTCAAAAAAGCTCCTTGAACTTGACACTCGTGAAAAACGCCAATAATTTATTCTAAAATAATGCCACAATTTTGATTTAAGGTCTTAGACCTATTTAATGTTGCTTACGCATTTACATATAATCTTATTATCTATCATGTTACAAATATATAAACAGGTAAAAACTTTTGTATGGGTGCTTACTACTTAAAATTTCTTTTCCTTTTTGAAAAAAATTATGTACCTTATTGTTTGCACTAAATAAAAAAAAATTATAAAACATATTTTTAAAGAAAATAAATTTATATTGAACTAATTGATAGGGATATAGAATTATTAAACATTTTTATAATAAAAAAAGAATAATTTTTTTTAATAACTGTTTTTTAATTTTCAAAAAAATTATAAATTTGTAGCTTGAAATAAAATCCATTTTGGAAGTATATATAATAACTTAATTAAATTAAAACAATGAAAGTTTATAAAACGAATGAAATTAGAAACATAGCATTGGTAGGTAATTCGGGTTCAGGTAAAACTACCCTTGCCGAGGCTATGGCTTTTGCTGGCGGTTTGATCTCTCGCCGAGGCGAAGTAGATAAAAACAATACAATTTCGGACTACAAAGAAGTAGAACACGCGCAAGGAAACTCAGTTTACTCAACAGTATTATATACAGAATGGAAGGATAAAAAAATTAATATTTTAGATGCTCCTGGCGGCGATGACTTTGTTGGCGGAGCTATTTCTTCTTTAAATATTGCAGATACAGCATTATTAATATTAAACACACAAAACGGAATTGAAGTTGGAGCAGAAGGAAATTGGCGATATGCGAAAGGACTCAACAAACCACTAATAATTGTAGCCAATCATCTTGACCACGATAATGTGAATTTTGAAAAAACAATTGAAGACGCAAAAGAAATTTTGAGTGGGAAGATTGCAATTGTTCAATATCCAGTAAATGCAGGTCCAGAATATAATGCAGTTATTGACTTGGTGAAGATGAAAATGATTAAATGGACTGGCGATGGTGGCGAAGGAGAAATTTTAGATATTCCTGCCAACGAAGTCGATAAAGCCGAAGATTTACGTAACACTTTAATCGAATCTGCAGCCGAATCTGATGAAGCATTAATGGAACTGTTTTTTGAAAACGATGGTCTTACCGAAGACGAAATGATGAAAGGATTAACAAACGGTCTTATATCAAGAGATTTATTCCCTGTATTTTGTACTTCTGCAAAACAAAATTTTGGAGTAAATAGACTAATGGACTTTATTACAAATGTAGCTCCAAGCCCAGATTTAATGCCTTCGCAAACAAGTACCGAAGAAAAAGAAATTATTTGTAACAGTGATGAGAAAACATCCTTATTTTTATTTAAAAATACCGTTGAAACTCATGTTGGAGAAGTGTTGTTTTTCAAAGTAATGTCTGGTACTGTGGAAGAAGGACAAGACTTGATTAACCAAAATAAAAACTCGAAAGAAAGAATTTCTCAAATTAATGTAGCACTTGGTAAGAAAAAAGAGAAAGTTTCAAAAATGTATGCTGGCGATATTGGTGCAGCTGTTAAATTAAAAGATAGTAAGTGTGATCATTCACTTAGTGAAAAAGGTTCTGATATTATGTTTGAAGGAATTAAATATCCTGAGCCAAAATTTAGAACAGCAATTAAAGCAGTAAATGATGCTGACGATGAAAAATTGGGCTCTATTTTACATAAAATGCACGAAGAAGACCCAACAGTAATTGCAGAATATTCAAAAGAATTAAAACAACTAATACTCTCAGGACAAGGCGAATATCATATTAGCACAGTAAGATGGCATCTTGATACTTTATACAAATTAGAGACCGAGTTGTTCTCTCCAAAAATTCCATACAGAGAAACAATAACCAAACCTGCCTATGCCAGTTATCGCCACAAAAAACAATCAGGTGGAGCTGGACAGTTTGGCGAAGTTCACATGTTGATAGACCCTTATGAAGAAGGAAAAGAAAAACCAGGAACTTTCAAATTTAAAGACAAAGAAATTGCTCTTTCTGTAAGAGGAGAAGAGGAATATAGTTTAGAGTGGGGTGGTAAATTTATTTTTTATAATTGCATTGTAGGTGGTTCTATAGACAAAAATTATATGCCAGCTATTGTTAAAGGTATTATGGAAAAATTAGAAAACTCGCCATTAACAGGAAGTTATGCAAGAGACATAAGAGTTTCTGTTTACGATGGCAAAATGCACTCTGTGGATTCAAACGAGATTTCGTTTAAACTTGCAGGACGACACGCCTTTGATACGGCTTTTAAAGACGCTTCTCCAAAAATTATGGAACCTGTTTATAATGTTGAAGTTAGAATTCCTTCAGAAAACATGGGTGATATTATGAGCGATTTGCAAGGACGACGAGCTATTATTCAAGGAATGAGCAACGATGGCAGATATGATATTTTAAAAGCAAAAGTACCTTTGGCAGAAATGGATAAATATTCAACTTCGCTTAGCTCAATTACCAGAGGTAGAGGTTCTTATAATATGACATTTGACGAATACGCACAGGTTACACCAGATGTTCAAAAAGAATTACTTAAAAAACATTCTTCATCCGACGATGAGTAGTAGAAAATATTAATTCTTTTTTTAATTAATTTAATAAGGAATATCAATATATTTGATAACTTTTGTAAAAATACTTTTAACTTAAAATACCAAGTTGCTAAACTTGGTATTTTTTTATATAAAACTTTTTTTTAACTTTGCTTTGTAAAAAAATTAAATTGCAAAAAATAATATGTCAATATTTCAAAAATCTGTAATTCAAAAATATAAGAAAGGACTAAATACTGTTTGGTTAAATACCGCCTATGCTAAGTTTAACGAAATTTTTAATTCAAAGAAAATAGAACGGATAAAAAATTTCAAAGAAGAGGAATATCAAGACGGATTTTTGCGTGATTTATTTGTTGACGTTTTGGGATATACATTAAAAACAGACGATGAGAATTTTAATCTTGTTAGAGAATTTAAAAACCAAACTAATAGCAAAAAAGCCGATGGAGCAATTATAAAAGACGAAAAAGCAGTTACAATAATTGAATTAAAATCAACAAAAACAAAAGATTTAACAAGCATTACCGAACAAGCATTTAATTACAAGAATAATCAGCCTGGTTGTAAATATGTAATAACTTCTAATTTTCAAAAACTACGATTTTATATTGACTACACAAATGAATACGAAGAGTTTGATTTGTTTAATTTGCAGAAAACTGATTTTGAATTATTATATTTAATTTTACGCAAAAAAAGTATTTTTGAAAACTTTCCACAAAAGTTAAAAGATGAAACACGATTTCACGAAGAGGAAATTTCAAAACAACTTTACAAAGATTATTCTAATTTGAAAAATAATATTTTTGAAAATCTTGTGAAAAATAATGCAAAAATAGAAAAATTAACTCTTTTTAAAAAAACACAAAAATTATTAGATAGATTACTTTTTATCTTTTTTGCCGAAGATTGTGGACTTTTACCACCTAATTCAATTGTTAAAATAATAGATAAATACGAGCAGTTAAAAAAACTTGATTATAAACAACCTCTTTATGATATTTATAAACAATATTTTAGATTTATGAATACAGGAAAAAAAGGCAAAACTTCTGCCGATGATATTCCTGCTTACAATGGAGGTTTATTTACTACGGATAAACTTTTGGACAGTTTTAAAATTGATGATAATATTTTAAAAACTGATTGTTTAAAAATGTCAGCTTACGATTTTAGTACAGAAGTGGACGTAAATATTTTGGGACAAATTTTTGAACATTCTTTGAACGAAATTGAAGAAATAGAAAAAAAATTGTTGTTAGATATTGAAACATCGGAAAAATCAAACTTTAAAACGGCTTCTAAAAGAAAAAAAGATGGCGTTTTTTATACACCAAAATATATTACTCAATATATTGTAGAAAACACAATAGGAACACTTTGCAGGCAGAAACGCAAAGAAATGAATATTTATGAAATAGAATTTGATGATGGTTACAGAACAAAAAAAGGTTTAAATAAAAAAGGAAAACAACTTTATAAAAAACTGAATGACTATAAAAAATGGTTAAATTTGTTAAAAATTATTGACCCCGCTTGTGGAAGTGGAGCGTTTTTAAATCAGGCTTTAGATTTTTTAATAAAAGAAAACATACAAATAGATAATTTTATTGCCGAACTGACAAAACAAAAAATACGACTTTTTGATACCGATAAAACTATTCTCGAAAATAATTTGTATGGTGTTGATATAAACGAGGAAAGCGTTGAAATAGCAAAACTCTCGCTTTGGTTACGAACGGCTCAAAAAGGAAGAAAATTATCACACCTTAATAATAATATAAAATGTGGAAATTCTTTAATAGCCGACAACTCACTTAATTATAATAAAATATTTAATTGGAAAAAAGAATTTGCAGACATAATGAAAAACGGAGGTTTTGATGTTGTGATAGGAAATCCTCCATATATAAAGGAATATACTAACCGACACGCTTTTAACCATTTACATAATCATTATTGTTATCAAGGCAAAATGGATTTATGGTATTTTTTTGGTTGCATAGCTTTGGAACTTGTTAAAAAAGATACTGGATTGATTGGATATATTGCTCCAAATAATTGGATAACAAACGCAGGTGCTTCTAAATTTAGAAATGTAATTTTGCAAAAAGCAAAATTAACTGAATTTATTGATTTTGGTAATTTTAAGGTTTTTGACAGTGCAGGTATTCAAACAATGATTTACATAATGAAACGCTCAAATGATAATGAAAATTATGAACTTAATTATTCAAAAATAATTGAGAACAAAATTAATCATGAAAAAAATCAAGAATTTCTTGAAAAAAAATTAGATAAACATTTCGTTTATTTTAAAACAACTTTAAATAAAGAAAAATATTTAAACAAAACAATAAATTTTAATACAAAAGATGTACAACAAATAGCAACAAAGATAAAAAATAAACAAAATTTTATTTTTGATGAAAAAGAAATTGCACAGGGAATTGTTATTCCACAAGATTATTTAAATAAAAAAAACAAAGAAATACTTGGTGAAAAATTTAAAGTTGGCGAGGGAATTTTTGTTTTGTCAAAAGAAGAAATAAAAGAATTGCGACTAAGCAAAAAAGAATACGAACTGTTAAAACCATATTATTATTCTAAAAATTTTGAAAAATATTTTGCGAACTCTTCAACAAATCTACTTATTATCTATACAAATACAGAATTTAAAAATGAAGAAAAAATAAAACCTTATCCAAATATAAAACAACATTTAGATAAATTTAAAGATGTAATAACTTCGGATAATAAACCTTACGGATTGCATAGAACAAGAGATGATTATTTTTTCCATGAAGAAAAAATAATTGTTCAACGAAAATGTCCAAAAAAACCAATTTTTGCTTACACAAATTTTGATTGTTATGTTTCTGCGGCTTTTTATGTTATCAAAACAAATAGATTAAATCAAAAATATCTTACTGGACTTTTAAATTCTAAATTAATTGAGTTTTGGTTGAAATTTAAAGGAAAAATGCAAGGCAATAATTATCAAATAGATAAAGCTCCATTGTTGAACTTACCTATAATTAAACCAGATGAAAAAAAACAAACAGAAATAGCAAATTTGGTAAGTAAAATAATTGATAATAAAAATAAAAAAATAGATTATAAGACTCTGTTAGAACAAACCAGAAAAGAACATAATTTTGATAGAGAAATAAAATTAACAAAAGAATTAGAAAAAATAAGTACTGCGATAAAAACAGCAGAAAATAATATTGATAACTACATTTATAAACTCTATGAATTGTCAGATAATGATATTTATACAATTGAAAATGAAATAAATGATTGAGAGTTGATTAACTTTTCGTAGCAACATAATTTTCTTAATAATAAGATAATTAGTAAAATTAAATATGAAAAATATAGATAAAAAAAGCTTAAATAATGCTTACCGTTTATTTGAAACTGGCGATATAGAAAAAATAGAAATAGGCACTACAAAAGGTTTACAAAAAATACATGAATACCTGTTTGGAGGATTGTACGATTTTGCAGGAAAAATACGAACAAAAAATATTGCAAAAGGAGGTTTTAGGTTTGCAACAGCTCTATATTTAAATGAGATTTTAGTTAAAATAGAACAGATGCCTGAAAACTCTTTTGACGAAATTATTGAGAAATACGTAGAAATGAATATTGCTCACCCTTTAATGGAGGGCAATGGTAGAACCATGCGTATTTGGTTAGATACAATGTTGAAGACCCGAATAAAAAAACTTGTAAATTGGCAGTTAGTAGATAAAGTACAATATTTGCAATCTATGGAGCGTAGCCCTGTAAACGACCTGGAAATTAAAACATTACTATCTAAAAACTTAACCGATGATATAAATAATAGGGAAATTATTTTTAAAGGTATTGAACAGTCATACTATTACGAAGGTTACGAAAAAGACGATGATGAATAAAAAACGGCTTACAAAATAATATCAACAAATGATAAGAAATAAAGTATAACATTGATATTAGGCATATTAAACAAGTTATTTAAAATAAATTTTAATTATAAAACAAATGTCAAAAAAAAGAACAAAGAAAAAAAAGCCTCAAAATAAAAAAGTATCTCCATCTAAATATATAATACGAAAGGGTAGAGAACTTGAAGTTTTTGAGTGTAGGATAAACCAAGATTGGGAAGTAGGAGGATTATCTACAATTTTAGTGTCCAAAAAAATGCCAAGTGGAAGATACGTTATTGGAGTTTATCTGATTGACAATTATTGTCTTGGCTTAAAAAATACTTTTTATCGTGCAAATTTAAATCAAGAAGAATATGATGAAATGTCTGAATTGGCATTTCGTGGATATGATGATGTTATAGAAGACTGTAGTTATGTTTTTGCCAATAATTTAATATATGGTGCTATAGATTATGCAACAGAATTAGGTTTTTCGCCAAACAAAGATTTTATAATAACAGAACATTTATTAGATTCAGATTTAATTTCAGATGAAATTAATGAAATAGAATTTGGTAAAGAAGGACAACCATATTATTGTTCAGGACCTTATGATAATGTAAATAAAATTATTAATACTCTAAATAAAAATGTGGGTGAAGGAAATTATCATTTTTTAATGGGTGAAGAGCAGTTTGACTATTAGAAGTGTGTTCTTAAAAAAGCAAACACTTATATTTATTATACAGAATTATTATAAGGCATATTAAAACAAATAATACTTATTGTTAAATTTATTTTAATATTCCTTAGGGTGTAAATACTTAAAATATATAAAATTATGGTTTTATTAGAATTTGAAGCTCCCATTCAAGAGCTTGCCGAACAACTTGAAAAAATAAAAGAAATAGGAGCATCAAGTCAGATAGATATTAGTCAATCTGTAAGAGAGTTAGAAGAAAAAATAAAGGAAAAACGTATAGAAATTTATTTTAATCTCACTCCGTGGCAAAAAGTACAAGTATCACGTCATCCACAACGTCCTTATACTTTAAGTTATATTAATGCTCTAACTAATGGCGACTTTATTGAATTACATGGAGATAGAGGTGTTAGAGATGATAAAGCTATGGTTGGTGGATTTGGAACTATAGATGGACAGACGGTTATGTTTGTAGGACAACAAAAAGGAGCTAATACAAAAGAACGTCAATACCGTAATTTTGGAATGGCTAATCCAGAAGGTTATCGTAAAGCATTGCGACTTATGAAATTAGCCGAGAAATTTAATAAACCAATTGTTGCTCTTGTGGATACGCCTGGTGCATATCCTGGATTAGAAGCGGAAGAGAGAGGTCAAGGTGAGGCTATTGCGAAAAATCTTTTCGAAATGTTTAGAATAAAAGTTCCAATAATTGTAATTATTATTGGTGAGGGAGCTTCGGGTGGAGCTATTGGAATTGGTGTAGGCGACAAAGTATTTATGTTAGAATATACTTGGTATTCGGTGATTTCACCAGAATCTTGTTCTTCAATTCTTTGGCGTAGCTGGGATTATAAAAAAGATGCAGCACAAGCACTCAATCTAACTGCTGATAATATGTTCAAAAACAAACTCATAGATGGTATAATAAAAGAACCAATAGGAGGGGCTCATAACAATAGAGATGAAATTTTTGCATCTGTTAAAGAAACAATAAAAACGGAGCTTCAACAATTAATAAAAAAAACACCTAAACAATTGATTGAAGAACGAATTAATAAATTTACAGGAATTGGAGTTTTTAAAGAATAAATCAAACTATGAATTGTCAAAAAAGAACTTCGGAAACTGCGTCATTATTTTACTATTTTTAGAAAATAAAATAAAGTTTCAAATAATTCATTATTAATAATTTGTTTTAAGTCATAGAAATAACAAACTAATCTAACTGTTTCAGAACTTATTATTTTCCAATTCTCTACAAAAAATAAAATGGCATACAACAAGAAAGAAAAAAAGAAAGAATTAACAGATATTAATGAACAGTACAGTCGTATTCCTCCTCAGGCTTTAGAACTTGAAGAGGCTGTTTTGGGAGCTATTATGCTTGAACAAGGTACTGAAATAGAAGTACTTGATATATTACGACCTGAAAGTTTTTATAAAGAAACTCATCAAAAAATATTTCGTGCTATCCAAGATTTATCATTAAATCATGATGCAATAGACCCACTTACTGTTGTTGATAAACTACGAAAAAATAAGGATTTGGAATTTGTTGGTGGTCCTTATTATATATCTAAACTTACTCAAAACGTAGGTTCGGCAGCCCATTTGGAATATCATGCAAAAATTATTGCCCAAAAATATATACAAAGAGAACTAATAAATATATCTACCGAAATACATAATAGAGCTTATGATCAAAGTATTGATGTTGATGATTTGCTTGATTTTTCTGAAAAAGAATTATTTAATCTTGCTTATGGAAACATAAAAAACGAAGCAAGGTCGATGAACGATATTCTTAAAGAAGCAATAGAACATATTGAGGAGCTTGCAAAAAGAGAAGATGGTCTGAGTGGAGCCCCCTCGGGATTCACCAGTTTGGATAGAGTAACAATGGGCTGGCAACCATCTGATTTAGTGATTATAGCAGCACGTCCTTCAATGGGAAAAACGGCTTTTGTATTATCAATGACAAGAAATATGGCTGTTAATCATCAAGTTGGTGTTGCATTTTTTTCGTTAGAAATGGCATCTATACAACTTGTAAACAGGCTTATTATATCTGAAACAGAACTACCTGGCAACAAAATAAAGACTGGAAATCTCGAAGATTATGAATGGATACAGTTAGAAGAAAAAATTAAAAATTTTGATAATGCTCCTATTTTTATTGATGACACACCAGCGATTACAATTTTTGAATTGCGAGCAAAATGTAGAAGGTTAAAAATGCAACATAATATTCAACTTATTATTATTGACTATTTGCAACTAATGTCTGGTACAGCGGAAGTTAGAGGAAATAGAGAGCAAGAAGTAAGTCAAATATCAAGGGGTTTAAAAGCTCTTGCTAAGGAATTATATGTACCCATTATTGCACTTTCACAGTTAAATCGTTCTGTAGAAATGCGTTCGGGCGATAAAAGACCACAACTTTCGGACTTGCGAGAGTCTGGTGCGATTGAACAAGATGCTGATATTGTGATTTTTATACATCGTCCTGAAAAGTTTGGAATAACAGAAGACGAAGAAGGAAACTCAACAAAGGGACAGGCAGAAATTATTATTGCCAAGCACAGAAACGGAGCTGTAACAGATGTACAACTTCACTTTAGAGAAGAAATGGCAAGGTTTGAAGAACATGATGCAACAAGTTTATCGCCAATAAATTCGGATAATAATGATTTTGAAAGTCTAACAGTTGGTTCTAAAATGAATACAGATGTTAAGTCGGGACAAAAGAACGACCCTTTTGCAAATAATAATTTTGAAAACGAAGCTCCACCTTTCTAATAAATGGAGATTTTGTTAAGGCATATTAAAACAAATAATTGACGATTTAAACTTGTTCTTTTTACTTCTTAACAAAAATAAGTTCATTTAAAATTATCAATTATTTATTTTAATATGCCTTAGACAATCAAAAACATAAAATGTTCATTTACAGCGACAAACTCAAACTATAGTGAAAAAGAAAAAATAACTTACACCAATCTACTTGTTTATTTTGTAGCTACTTATTATTTCATTTTCACTTAAGATTTTTCAGTACAATGATTTTTGAGTTTCTATAAATACCATATATAGTTCTTTTAGTTAACAAGATAAAATATGGTACTGTTTTTCTATCTATTTATATTTCGCCAAAAATAACGAGCTAAGAACAATTATTAGAACTATAGAAAAATATATTAGTCGTTTTTTGTATTTTGTAAATGATTTTTTGGTGTTAGAAATTATTACCTGTCCTATTTGTGCAATTGCAATAGCAAACAGCATTAATATAATGTGTTCTACCTCCCAAAATCGTATTAAATTGTTTTGATTTATAATATTAGGGTCTATTAGTTCTGCTTTTTTATTTATAAAATATAATGCAAATCCAAAAATAAACTGACAATATAGAAATATTAAACAAAAAACAGTTGTCTTTTTATCAAAATTTGAATATTGTCGCTTTGTTATCAAACCAACTATTGATTTTGTAATCACAACAAATACTGTTACAAAAAACAATAAACTTATTGTGGCATGAGAAAATAATATAAATGGTTTCATACTAAAATAATTATAAATTAGCCAGTTGTGTGCCTTGTAGAATTCTATCTGCCATTCCAATTCCTCCAATTAAATTTCCACCAATATATAAACCTGTGTGTTTTTCTTGTAACTTTGCTACAGTTTCAAATCTTGCTTTGCTTTCTTTTCCGTATTGAGGAATTGCTTTTGTATGACGTACAATTTTTAATAAATCTGGTTTAAATTCGCTACAATTCAATAACAATTTTGTTTCTTTTTCAATAAGACTAATTATTTCTTCGTCCGTCATTTTAACTATATGTGGTTTTCTTATTCCGCCAGCAAAAATAGAAAATAATGCTCCTCCTTTTGGGGCTCTTCCTGAAACCAAAGCCGACATAAACATTACGCCAAGTACGTCTTTGTTTTCTTTAAAAGGTATTAGTCCTCCAAAAGCGTCAAGTTCCATACCGTCCCAATTTTTGAAACCCAAAGCCACTTCAATCACCTTAGCATAAGGAAGTGAGCTTAAATTTTTCATATCCTCATCTTCAACAAAAGGTAATATTTCTGCCAAAGAAAGCGAATCGGTTGTGGTTATTACTTTTTTGGTATTTATAGTAATTCGCTCTCCATTTTTTGTGCCTTTAACCACAAAACCATCGGGGACAAGCTCTACTTTTATTCCATCTACATCAAGAATAAAATTTTGCTTTCCAGCCGATTCGTAAACCGCTCTTGTTAACTCCGACAAACCACCTTTTACCGAATAAACGGATTTGTTAGCACGCTTCTCATCTTCTGTTTTTGGTTCTTTTTTCTTTTTTATAGCTCCTTTTATAAAGCTACCATAATCTTGTTCTAAATTATACAATTTTGGAAGAGCGTATTTTGGTATCAACATTTGCGGATCGCCAGCATAAACACCAAGTATAAAAGGATCTATGGCGTAATCTAAAAAACTTTTTCCAAGTCGTCGTTCTACCAAGTCTTTTAAATTTTCTTCTGGTTGGTCGCCTGGTTTTTTAAACGGCTCACCAAGTACTTTAAACTTGTCGCTCATTTTAAACAAGGGTGTGCCAATTGCAGAAAAAATTCCAGAAGGTAAAGCATGCCATTTCCCGTTTTTTAAAACATATCTTTTCTTAACCTTCTCATTTGCAAGTTCTATTTCGCAACTATCTTTTAAATCATCAAACAGATGTACTACTGCTGTATTAGACAATAAAGCAGAATTTGGACCCTCTTCCCATAAAAAATCTTCATTTTTTTCAGTTTTTATCACACCACCAACTCTGTTTTGTTTTTCAAGAACAACAAAATTTTTATCTTCTTTTTTAAGACAATGAGCCGTAGTTAGCCCCGTGATTCCAGCACCTATAATTACAATATCCTTGCTTATATTCATGTGTTTAAAATTTATTTTAAATATCGTTTTGTGAAAATAAATTTCACAATATCTTAATTGTAAGTCTTTTTAATAAACAATTTATTGTTTCTATTCAATAATATCTACAAAAGTTTTTATTAATAAAGGGTGATTTGCATTTATATTCACTCTTGAAATATTTTTATAATTTAATTTTTCTTTTGTATATGGAATAAGTTCGGTATCTAAATCATATAATGTTTCAAGATTTTCGTTAACAAAGCTAATTGGTATTACCACAATATCCTTATTTGTCTCACTCGCAAGACCTTCTATTACCTCCTTAGTATCAGGTCCTATCCATTCTACCTTTCCCATCTTGGATTGATATGTAACTTTGTAATCAAGTTTTAGTTTCTGCGAAATTAGTTCTGCCGATTTATTTACTGTCTGTGGATAGCTGTCACCTTTATCAACAAGGTATTTTGGTATTGAATGGGCACTAAAAATCAGGAGTGGATCTTCACATTTTTGTTTTTTAATGTGAGATTTTATTAGTTCTGTCCAAAAATCAACAAAGTTATTATTGTCAAAAAACTGTTTTATTACTTTTATTTCAAGAGACGGGAATTTTTGTATTACCTTATCTATATCAGCCTTAACACTTCCTGTTGTGGTTAGACTCTCTTGTGGATACATAGGTATAACCTTAATTTTTTTTATACCTTGCTCGGCAAATTTTTCTATTGTCTCCTGAATTAATGGTTGTGAATAAGAAAAAGCCACATCAACAATATATTTGTTTCCAAGAGCTTTATTAAATAATTTTGCATTTTCCTTCACATCATCAATCAGTGGCGTACCACCAATTTCTACATATTTTTGCCACGATTTTTTATACCGCCTATAACTTATCATTCTTGATAAAAGAAACCGTACAGGTTTGGCAAACGGCAAAATATAAGGGTCGGAAAACATTTTTTTCAAGAAAAAAAGCACTTCTTTTTCAGAAGTAGGTCCTCCCATGTTAACGAGTAGAATACCAGTCATAGTTATGTTCATTTTTAATGTTTAATTATTTAGATTATCAAAAATAATTAAACATTATTTATTTATTCTTCAGTAGGATCGTCAGGTTTGTCTTCTGTTTCCTTTTTGCTTTGATTTTCTTTTTCTTGACTAATTAATCTTTCTAAAATATCAATTCTATTTCTAAGTTTTTCAACTTCTTTTTGTTTTACAAATTTCAGATTCTCCATAGTTTTGTCAATAACATCTTTCATTTTGCTATCAAAATCTTGTCGTTGCTCGTCAGAATGACTTTTATAATCATTAATTATTTTTGCACCTTCGTCTTTAGATAAACGTCCTTCTGCTATTAATTCTTCAATAAGTTTGGTCATTTTATCTTTTGCCAGCGTGGCAAATCCTACACTTGTGTGTAAAAATCTTTTAAACATTTTTTCCATTGCACATTTTTTTATAAACAATTTAATTCTATATTAGTGAATTACCAAATAATTTCTTATTTTTTAGCTACATAAGACTCCAATTCTTCTACTTTCTTTATCAATTCTTCAATGTCGTCTTTTTTAGCATATCTAAATTTTTTGGTTGCTTTTTCAACAAAACCTTTCATTTGTGCTTCAAAATCTTCTTTTTTTCCAGTAAATTCTTTTACAAAATCATCTACTATCTTTTTTCCCTCTTCACTTGTTATTTTTTTATCTCTAATAAGTTCGTTTACTGTTTCTTCTACTTTTTCGCGAGTAATTGCTGCAATGCCTACTCCTGTGTATAATAATTTTTTAAAAATTGATTCTTTTTCTTTTTCCATGATTTTTTTATAATTTATTTTTGAATTTAAAATAGTATTTTTTCTTCTAATTTCCTCTCATATTACATATAAGACATATTGAAATAATTAATTTATGAATCTAATTTTTTCAATAATTGTTCGATTAAAGCATCTTTTTCTTTTAACTTGTTATCTTTTTCTTTTAGCTTGTTATCTTTTTCTTTT
>JAOZTW010000358.1 GCA_029938985.1 Bacteroidales bacterium
ATAAAATAAGTGAAAATAAAATAAGTGAAAATAAAATAAGTGAAAATAAAATAAGTGAAAATAAAATAATAAGTAGATAGAAGATACACAGTTTTTTTATTTATAATTTAATAATCTGCAAATAGCGAGCTATTTAATGACTTTTTTAAATTTTCTAAAGGAACAAAATAAACAAGTAGATTGGTAGTCCCTACATAACAGTGTTGGTTAATAAAAAATAGGGCTATATTGCCAATATTACACAAAAAATAATTACTTATTTTAAATATGTAAAAAGACTCTTATTAAAATGTATTTACTTGAAAATTTTTTATTATAGTTTTTTTGTCCCCATAGTGTCCCCTTTCTTTTATCATATAAAGAAATAAAATCATATTTTTGTAAATACTTGTTAATCATACCAACACTGTTTTGTAGGGACTATCAAAAATTTGCAAATATTTTTAAACGAAACAGAATGAAAAAATAACCTCTTTTAAAAATGACGTTTATATACAGTTATCTCCTTACTATTATGTTATACTGGGTTTGTTCATGAAAAATGTAACTCCAAACTCCAGTTTAGAGAATCTGCGAATAGGTTACGAATCAAGTAATATGTCTGACAAGCCTGCAACTATTCTACATTTCTAAAAGCTGGAGATTGGAGTTACATTTCTGTGATATTTTAAAACAACATTTTTATAAATAAATGAACTTTAAGGTGTAAACCAATTTATAATTTTTAATTCCTAATTCTTAATTCTTTATCCAACACTACCTTCCAAAGTAATTTCTAAAAGTTTTTTTGCTTCCACTGCAAACTCCATAGGTAATTTTTGAAGTACTTCTTTTGCAAAACCATTAACAATTAAACCAATAGCTTTTTCTGTATCTAATCCTCTTTGATTACAATAAAAAATTTGGTCTTCCGATATTTTTGAAGTAGTAGCTTCGTGTTCTACTGTAGCTGTTTGATTATCAACTTGTATATATGGAAATGTATGAGCACCGCAAGAGTCACCAATCAGCAAAGAGTCGCATTGAGAAAAATTACGTGAATTTTCTGCTGTTTTAGCTATTTTAACCTCTCCACGATAACTGTTTTCACTTCTTCCGAGCGAAACACCTTTGGATATAATAGTACTTTTTGTGTTTTTTCCAAGATGAATCATCTTAGTACCAGTGTCTGCTTGTTGGTAATTATTGGTAACCGCAACCGAGTAAAATTCGCTAATTGAATTATCTCCTTTTAATATTGTGCTTGGATATTTCCAAGTAACTGCCGATCCTGTTTCTACCTGCGTCCACGAAATTTTTGAATTATTACCCCTACAAATACCTCTTTTGGTTACAAAATTATAAATTCCTCCTTTGCCATCTTTATCCCCAGGATACCAGTTCTGAACAGTTGAATATTTTACCTCAGCGTTTTTCATTGCTACAATTTCTACAACCGCTGCATGAAGCTGATTTTCGTCTCTTTGAGGAGCTGTACAACCCTCAAGGTAACTCACATAGCTGTCCGAATCGGCAATTATAAGAGTGCGTTCAAATTGTCCTGTATTGCTTGCATTTATTCTAAAATATGTAGAAAGTTCCATTGGACAACGAACTCCTTTTGGTATATAAACAAATGAACCATCGGTAAATACCGCCGAATTTAAAGCCCCATAATAATTATCTGTATAAGGAACAACCGAACCCATGTGTTTTCTCACAAGTTCGGGGTGTTCCTGAATAGCTTCGCTTATAGGCATAAAAATAATACCTTTTTCTTTTAATGCTTTCTTAAAAGTGGTATGTACCGAAACGCTATCAAAAACAACATCAACAGCCACACCTGCCAAAATTTTTTGTTCCTCAAGAGGAATACCAAGTTTTTCATAAGTTTTTATCAGCTCAGGGTCAACCTCGTCAATATTGTTATATTTTGGAGTGTTAGAAGGAGCGGCATAATAACTAACATCTTGAAAATCGGGTTCTTTATATTTTAAGTGCGACCATTTTGGCTCTTCTTGTTTTAACCAATATCTGTATGCTTTAAGTCGCCAGTCAAGCATCCAATCTGGTTCATTTTTCACCTCCGATAATCTTTTAATTATATCTTCATTCAAGCCTTTAGGAAAAATATCCATTTCAATATCTGTGGTAAAACCAGCATCATATTTTTTGTCTTGTAGTTCGTTTAATATTTGTTCGTCTTTGTTCATTTTTAATGTATTAAAAAAATAAAATATTATTTTGGAATTGTTGAATGCTTATTTAACCTGATTAATTCATAAATTCTCGTCATGAGATGCGTAAATGTCTGATAGATTTGAACAACCGCAGATTTTTAAATAATTGTAATAGTGAACTATTTCAATTATTTAAAAATAGAGGACGTTCAAATATACAGACAGTTACGCATCGGAATAGAAAATTTATGAATTATTCAGGTTAGGTGTATTAGGCATATTAAAATAAATAATAAACAGAATGTTACAAAGTTTAATTTATTTTTTTCAATCTGTCAATTTCTTTTTTTATATCTTCAAGAATATTTTTGTTCACTATATCTTTTTTATTTCCTGTTCTTTTTGAAAATAATACAAATACTTTTCCTCCAAATTTTTCTTCAAAATTAAGAAAACTCGCTTGCATTCTTTCACTAATTTTGTAATTTCCAAAATTAGCATTTGCAGAAAGCGGTTTTATTTGAATGCCAAAAGCTTTATTTCCAATTTTTCCAAGATAGTCAATATCTCCTGCATGGTCTAATTCTGGCTCACTCTCTTCAAATTCAACTTCAGGAAAAACTTTTGCAATTCCATCGTTTATAACTGATTTTTCGAGTAAAAAACCATCAAAAGTTCTTACAAGTGTTACTTGATAAATATAATCTTTACAGTCTTGAACTGTTAATGATTGAAAAGCGGTTGTCCATTCTGGAATAACGATTTCTGTAATTTTGCAATAAAGTCTTTCTCCAAGTTCGTCAAGTGCTTCTTGTGTTACTTTTGTAGGTGTTTTTGTTTTTGTGAATGCTTTTTTAAAATAAAAATTTTCCCAATCTTTAAATTCTTTGGGTTGGCATTCCCTAATAAGTGCCATTACAGCTCCTACTTTATTTGGTCTGGTTAGTTGATATGTATTACTGGTATAGTTTAAAACTTTTTCTTTTTTTCCAAAAGCTTTTGCATATTTTTTAATATTTTTCTTTTTTCGCATCAGAATTTTGTTTTAAATAATTTATAAATTTATTTTTATTTTTATAATCATAAGATATATCAACATTTACTAGTCCTTTTTTTATTAGGTGCGCATTGATAAAAGTTTTATTTTCAAGATATAAATAACAAAGTAAATTATTATCATTATCTTGTTTTATTGTATCGTATTTTAAAAATACTTTTTTTCCTTTTAGTTTAGAAATTAAAAATTCAATTGCTTTTCCATTTACTTCTTTATTTTCTTTTATTCCTATTAGTTTAATTTCTAATCCAGTATTGAGAATTAATTTTTCGGGAGATAAAATTTGTTTAATTTTATAATAATCTTCTCTTTCTCCTGAATTTTTGTCAATTATATTGCCATAAGAAAGTTTTTTTGGGTCAATTTTCTTTTCTAATTTAACAAAATCTTTAAAAATATAAGGTAGAACTTTTATTCTATCAGCAAAACTATTATGAATTTTATCTTGTTTTATAAAATTAAAATTTGGTTTTTCGTATAAAGTATTTGAATTTTTACCAATTTTTTTTTCTATCAAAGGAATAAATTCTGGGTTAATTTCATAACCAATAGAATTTCTTTGTAGTTTGCTCGCAACCATTGAAGTTGTTCCACTACCAAGAAAAGGGTCAAGAACAGTATCTCCTATAAAAGAAAACATTTTAATTAATCGTTTGGGTAGTTCTGGCGGAAACATAGCGATATGTCCATCTTGCCTTGCTCCACTGAAATTCCAATGCCCAGTAAAATAGGTATTCCATTCATTCTTAGTCATTGCAGATTGTTTTTTTACTGCCTTTGAAATTATATTTTTTGATTTACCTTGCTTTTTAAAGACAAGAATAAATTCATAATCAAGTTTAAAAATTCCATTTCTGGGGTTTGGAAATGAACCCATTATACTCGCTCCACCTGTTGTATTTGTGGTTCCAATTTTTTGCCATATTACAGCACCCATATAATCAAATCCAATTGCTTCACAAAATTTTATGATTTCAGTACGTATGGGAATTACTTTATAACGTCCATAAATTGTTGTTCTTGCATATTGGTCTCCTATATTAATGCATAGTTTACAACCATTTTCAAGAACTCTGTAACTTTCTTGCCAAACAAGGTTTAAATTATTGATATATTGCTCATAACTATCATTATATCCTATTTGGTTATCCGTACCATAATCTTTTAGTTGCCAATAAGGTGGAGATGTAATAATTAATTGAACTGATTGATTTTCAGTTTCATTCATAGCACGACTATCACCTGTGATTATTGTATGTTCTGTTTTATTCATAGTTTTATTTTCTGTTTAGACATATCATAACATTATCCATATTTTAAAGCCTATTATCTAATTTTTTTACCATAATATTTTTCCATTCCACAAAATTTCCCTCATTAATTTTTGTTCTTGCCTCGGCAACAAGCCACAAATAAAAAGCCAAATTATGAATACTTGCTATTTGAGCCGCTAATCTTTCGTTGGCTTTTACGAGGTGTCGTAAATAGGCTTTAGAATATTGAGAATCAACAAAAGAAGTACCATTTGGGTCTATTGGCGAAAAATCATTTTCCCATTTTTTATTCTTTATATTAATAGTGCCTTCACTTGTAAAAAGCATTCCATTACGTCCATTTCGGGTAGGCATAACACAATCGAACATGTCAATACCACGTTCTATACCCTCCAAAATATTTACTGGCGTACCAACTCCCATCAAATAACGAGGTTTTTCTTTTGGTAAAACAGAATTTACAACTTCAATCATAGCATACATATCTTTGGCAGGTTCGCCAACCGACAAACCACCAATAGCATAACCACTTGCGTCGTATGATGCTATGGTTTTGGCAGATTCTAATCGTAAATCATTATATACACTACCTTGCACAATAGGAAAATATGCTTGATTAAAATCATACAAAGATTTTGTTTTTAAATAATATTCAAAACCTCTTTCTAACCAATTGTGAGTAAGTTTCAACGATTTTTTTGCATACTCGTAGCTACAAGGATATGGAGTGCATTCATCAAGAGCCATCATAATATCAGAACCTATAATTCGTTGAATATCAATAACATTTTCGGGAGTAAAAACATGTTTAGAACCATCAATATGTGATTGGAATGTTACACTTTCATCTGTTATCTTCCGTTTTTCGGATAATGAATATACTTGATAGCCACCACTATCAGTAAGAATTGGTTTGTCCCAATTCATAAATTTGTGCAAGCCACCAGCATTTTTCATAACCTCCATTCCTGGTCGCAAATTAAGATGATAAGTATTGCCCAAAATAATTTGTGCTTTTATGTCGTCTTTTAATTCGTGTTGATGAATTCCTTTTACAGAAGCCACAGTGCCAACTGGCATAAAGATAGGTGTTTGAATATCGCCATGGTCGGTTTTTATTAATCCTGTACGTGCTTGCGATTTTTCGTCCGATTTTATTATATCAAAAGTCATTTTAAATTAAGAATTAAGAATTAAGAACTAAAGTTTTTGCCTTCATATTTACCAGATTATTAGATAGTTGTAGTTTTCTA
>JAOZTW010000359.1 GCA_029938985.1 Bacteroidales bacterium
ACTTTGAATATCAGATAGTTAATTATTACTATAAAAGTTTTCCCGACTTTTCAGAATCTTATTAAAATAAAGATTTTTAATGTTTGGTATGCTTGTGTTTTTTAGTGCGTTTGTGTTTTTTAGTGTGTTTCTTAGTGTGTTTCTTAGTGTGTTTCTTAGTGTGTTTTTTAGTATATTTTTTAGTATATTTTTTAGTATATTTGTATGTTTTATTTTTAATAATAATTTTCACGTTACTATTTGTATTGTAAATAACAATTATTGAATCATAATTATCATAAAAAATAACATATCTATAAATTGAAAGATGTGTTTTATTCATTACCACAAGCCAAGTTTCGTTTACATAAACCATCTCTATCTCAACTATTTCAATCTTTTCTCCAATAATTATTTCTACTTTAAAAACAGCTTTTTCTTCTACTATTGTTTTATCTACTATTTTAATTTTTATTTCAACAACAGTATCATTGTATTCTCTATATTTTTCTTCTTCAACAACTATTATTTCAAGAATTTCTTGAGTTTCTTCTGTAACATAAAGTTCTGCTTTTTTAAAATCATGCTCTTCAAGTGCTTCAAAAAATATTTCAATATTTTTTTCTGCTTCATCTTTCCCTCCACACGACGATAAACTAAATATTGCAAACAATGCAATAGTTAGGACTAAAATAAATCTACTTTTTTTCATAATAAAATTTGTTAATGTTAATAATTATTTGAGTTATAAACTTTTCAGAACATCACGAAACTCGCTTAGTAGCATCGCAGTAGCTCCCCATACATGGTGATTACTAAGTTCAAAAAAAGGAATTGTAAAATTTTTTCCATATCTATCAATTTTTTTTGTTTGAATTTTCGCTTCAACCAAATCTTTAATCGTTACCTTAATTACATAAGCAACTTCGCTATGGTCTGGTATAAATTCCAATTTTTGAGTTGAATAACCCACAAATGGATTGACTTTATAATTGCTCACAGGTATATAAAGTGGTGTTAGTTTGTCTAAAATATTTATATTTTCTATTGGAACACCAACTTCTTCAAAAGTTTCTCTAATTGCGTTGTTCTCAAAATTTTTATCCGACTCTTCGTACTTACCACCAGGAAAAGAAATTTGACCACTATGTGGGTGACCATCATCGTTTCTTTTTATTAAAACAAACTGTAAATTAGAATGTTCTAAAAGTAATTTATCCGATTGTGCGTCATAATCTTCCGAAAAAAGTAGAAGCATAACCGAACTTTCTCTTGCCGTTTCAGGAGACTGGTGTATTTGTTCGGCATACCTAATTTCGGGTGACAGTTTTAATTGAGATTTCGCACCTAAGGTATTAGTTTTAAGACCTTTTTCTATTTTTTTTAGATATTCAAGCATATTTTTTTAACTTATTTTATGTGTGTTTTTTTTAGTTTTCAAAAAAAATTATAATTTAGCAGTTGTTTTAAAACAATAATTTAACCTGAATAATTCATAAATTCTCGTTATGAATTAATCAGGTTAGGAACAAATACAAAATTAAACTAATTTAGAAATTAATAATCTATAGGTGGCAAAGATAACAAAAAAAGTAAATGTATCAGAACAAAATCAGTATTTTGATTATCAAAAATACAAATGGCTTGTGCTTACTGGTTTGTTTGTACTATCTTTCTTGCTCTATTCCAACACGTTGTCGCATGACTATGCCCTTGATGATTTAATTGTTACTACCGACAATCCACTTGTTTTGAAAGGAATTGATGGAATTGGAGAAATTGTTAGTCATGGTTATTTTTATGCAAATACAGGAAGAAACGATGAATCTTATCGTCCATTAAGTATGGTAATGATTGCAATTGAAACCGAGTTTTTTGGTTTAAATCCAGCTGTATATCATTTATTAAATGTGTTATTTTATTCATTTACAATTGTTTTATTGTTTTTATTATTAAAAATAATTTTTAAAAATAAAAATATATTTGTACCGCTAATTATTTCTATCCTGTTTCTTGCTCATCCTATTCATACTGAGGTTGTTGCCAACATTAAAAGCCGAGATGAAATTATGCAACTATTTTTTATAATATTATCACTACTTTTATTGTTTTCTTATATTAAAAATCAACAATTTTTAAATACAAATAATAAAACAAAAAATAAATTTATATTATTTATATTAAGTGTTTTATGTTATTTTCTTGCTCTACTTTCAAAGGAAATAGCAATAACATTTCTTGCAATAATACCACTTTTATTATTTTTCTTTACAGATACAAAAATAAAAAAAATAGCAATTTACACAATACCTTTTTTAGTAGGTTTTATTCTTTATTTCATTCTAAGAATGAGTATATTAGATAATATGTCTATTGATAAACAAATTTCAATTTATGAAAATTCACTTTTTGCCACAACAAGTATTATTGATTTTTTTGCTACAAATATGACTATTCATTTAAAATATTTGCAGTTACTAATTTTTCCACATCCATTAAGCTGGGATTATTCTTTTAATCAAATACCTATTGTTACACTTTCAAATCCAAAAGTAATTCTATCAATTCTAATTTTTATTGCCATGATTACTTATGCAATTTATTCTTTTAAGAAAAAAAATCCAATATCTTTTTCCATACTTTATTATTTGATAACCATATCAATAGTGTCTAATTTTGTTGTACAATTAGCATGGACTATGGGCGAAAGATTTATTTATACAGCCTCGCTTGGTTATATAATTTTTATTGTAATTATTTTTCATAATTTAATAAAAAAAATAAAAACTAATGATTTTAATAAAACAGTAATTGTTTTGATTTTGGTAGCAACTTTAACATTACTTTATTCGTACAAAACAATTTCGAGAAATAAAGAATGGAAAAATAATTTTACTATTTATCAATCAGGAATACTATCCTCACCAAATAGTGCAAGAGCACATTCTTGTCTTGCAGACACTTATCGTTTAAAAATAGACGAAGCAAATACAAAAAATGATGCTGATACATATTTGCAAAACGCAATTGAAGGATACGAAAAAGCAATTGAAATATATCCAGAAAATCCAAGTGTATATTATTCTTTTGGTCATTTATATTATACTATCAATCAATATGATAAAGCATTGTCGCTTTTTCAAACTGGTGTTGGTTACGATAGTTTGCATGTGGATATGCTGAACTATATAGGTATAATACACACCAAAAATAATGATTTTGAAAATGGTGAAAAATATTTTAAAAAAGTACTTAGTATTGAACCCGATTTTAAACATGCCTTAAAAAATTTAGAATTTATAAACCAACAAAAAAAATAATTAAACATTTTAATATATTAAAAATTAAATTTATGAAAAAATCGTTTTTAGTTTTTTTAGTACTTGTAGTAAGTTTGCAAACTTATGCACAACAAGAAATTACAGTTGAAGATATTTGGAAAAGATATTTATTTTTTCCATCTTCGGTAGATGGGTTAAAATCAATGCAAAATGGAGAGCATTACACTGTGTATGAAAGAGATGGCATAGATAAATATGAATATAAAACAGGTAAAAAAATAGAAAGTTTAATTAAATTTAATAGTTTTACTAATTCAAATGTAGCAGAAGATTATGATTTTAGTAACGATGAGAAGAAAATTATGTTACACGCAGATATAGAAAGTATTTATCGCCATTCATTTGTTGCAAATTATTATGTGCATGATTTTAAAACCAAAGAAACAAAAATAGTATCAACAAACGGAAAACAACAACTTGCAAGTTTTTCGCCAGATGCTAACAAAGTTGCTTTTGTTAGAGATAATAATTTGTATATAACAGACTTAACAACACAAAAAGAAATTCAAATAACAAATGATGGAAAATACAACCAGATTTTAAACGGAATACCAGATTGGGTTTATGAAGAAGAATTCGGTTTTAACAAAGCGTATGAATGGTCGCCAGATGGAAAATATATTGCTTACATAAAATTTGATGAAAGTGAAGTGAAAATGTTTAACATGACAAAATATGCTGGGCAAAGTCCACAGAAAAAAGAAAATGTATTATATCCTGAAAATTACACTTTTAAATATCCAAAAGCTGGTGATGATAATTCAAAAGTAAATGTTTATACTTACAATTTGGATACAAAAAAAACACAATTAGTTGATATTGGAACAGAAATAGACCAATATATTCCTCGCATAAGGTGGACACAAGATGCTGATAAATTGTGTGTTTTTAGATTAAATAGATTACAAAAGAAATTAGAACTATTAATTGCAAATCCAAAAACTGGCGAGATAAAAGTTTTAATTACCGAAACAAATAAATACTATATTGAAAGTTTTACTTATGATAAAATTATTTTTTTGAAAGATGGAAAACATTTTGTAATGCCAAGTGAACGAGATGGATACAGACATTTATATTTATATAAAATTGATGGAACTCTAAAAACTCAACTTACATCTGGAAAATGGGATATAACTGATTTTTATGGTTATGATGAGAAGAAAAAAGTGTTTTATTATCAATCAGCAGAAGTTTCTCCACTTGATAGAGATGTATATTCTATAGATATTAAAGGAAAAAAGAAAACAAAAATTTCAACTTCAAAAGGTACTAATGATGTTGTTTTTAGTGATGGTTACAAATATTATATTAACTATTTTTCTGACGTAAACACGCCTCCTTATATAACTTTGTACAGCTCAAAAGGTGAAGTTATCAGGGTTTTGGAAGATAATAGCAGTTTTAAATCAAGAGTAGAGAGTTTTGGAGGACAACATAAAGAATTTTTCACTTTTAAAACCTCAGAAGGAATAGAATTAAATGCAAGCAGAATAGTTGCTCCTGATTTTGATTCAACAAAAAAACATGCTGTAATAATTATGCAATATAGTGGACCTGGTAGTCAAAAAGTGTTAAATAATTGGGCCTATGATAGTTTTGGTTGGGTTAATTTGCTTGCCCAAAAAGGTTTTGTTGTGGTTTTTGTAGATAGCAGAGGAACAGGTGCAAGAGGTGAAGAATTTAAAAAACAAACCTACAAACAACTTGGAAAATACGAAACTGTTGATTTGATTGAAACGGCAAAATATTTGGGTACTTTACCTTATGTTGATAAAGAAAGAATTGGTATATGGGGTTGGAGTTATGGTGGTTATATGGCTTCACTTTGTATGACCAAAGGTGCAGAATATTTTAGTACAGGCATAGCTGTTGCTCCTGTTACAAATTGGAGATATTACGATAACATTTACACAGAAAGATTTATGGTAAAACCTCAAGACAATGCCTCGGGTTATGATGACAATTCGCCAATTAACCATGCCAGTAAATTGAAAGGAAATTTATTACTTATTCATGGAACAGCTGACGATAATGTTCATTTTCAAAATGTTATGGAATTTGCAGAAGCTCTTGTGCAGGCAGAAAAACAGTTTGAAATGATGGCGTACAATAATCGTGATCATAGTATTTTTGGAGGTAATACACGTTTCCATCTTTATACATTAAAAACAAATTATTTTGTAAAACATTTAAAACCAGAAATTTTAAAATAAATATAAATAGCTAAGGCATATTAAAATAAATAATTAACGATTCAAATTATTTGTTTTTATATGCCTTAAGATTTGCAACTTGCGAAAAAGACATTAAAAAATTGAGTGTTTTTCATGAGTGTCAAGTTCAAGGCTTTTTTTAAATATTAGAATTAAAGTTTACCTTTGTAA
>JAOZTW010000360.1 GCA_029938985.1 Bacteroidales bacterium
ATTTTAAAATAATCAAAATAACGCAGTAATTTGCATTTATGAAAAATGCCAAAATAATATAGTATTTGATATTAAATGTTATTTTTATTTGCTTGTATATCTTATTCAAATTTTAAATAGCATAGGGTACTTTTTAAAAACAGAGTTTTGTATTTTACAAAATATACAAAATGCTCATTTAGACGCAAACTCATACTTTTAGAATGTAAGTACCTATTTAAATAGAATCTTAAATAATAGTTTGATTTATTTTATAAAAGAATAAATTATTTTTTGCACAAACGACTTTGGACATAATGTTCCGCTGAGAAAATAAAATATTATGAGTGAAGAAATACTAAATGCACTTGTTCAACTTTTTGCAATTATTGCTAAACAAGACGAAGGTGTTGACCCTAAGGAGGTTGAATACGTAGAATCCTTCCTTACGCAACAGTTAGGCTCTGAGGTTGTTAGCGAATATTTGCAAAAATTTCATAAAAAATCTCGTGTTAAAAAACGAAAAACAAGGAAAAATATTGAAGGTGACGGTGCATCTGTAATTGACTCTGTGCGTATTCTTGGTTTATCTAAAAAAATTAATAAGAAGATTAATCAAAAACAAAAAGTTGTTGTTCTTGTACGATTGTTTGAAATGGTAAATACAAGCAAGCAATTTACAAAAAACAGAATGGCTATTATTGATACAGTAGCCGAGGTTTTTAATATTGTTAAAGAAGAATTTGTTAATATTAAAAACTTTGTACTTAAAGATACTTCCGAAGAACTTAACAATAGTTCTATACTTATAATTGACGAAAAAAAGGAAAAAGAATACAAGGAAAGTAAAAAAATTATAACAGAATCTTTAGACGGTAAAATTATTATTCTTCGTATAGAAGCAACTGATTTATATTTTTTAAGATATACTGGCGTTGATAGTATCCAGTTAAATGGTTTAGAAATTAGAAATAATAGAATATATTTATTTCCAACAGGAAGTACTATAAAACTAAAAGGAAAAGAAGCTAAACCAGCGTATTATAGTGATGTTGTTTCAAAATTTTTGGACGACCATTCATCTATTAAATTATCTTATGAAGTAAAAAATCTTAATTTCAATTTTGCATCAGGAGATATTGGTTTGAGAAATATCAATTTTGCCGAAACTCAAGGTAAGTTAGTTGGAATAATGGGAGCCAGTGGAGCTGGTAAAACTACTCTTTTAAATATACTTACAGGAATGTACACTCCAACTGATGGAGAAGTTCTTGTTAATGGATTTAATCTTCACAAAGATAAGGACAAAATTGAAGGTGTGTTAGGTTATATACCACAAGATGATCTTTTGATTGAAGAATTATCTGTTTTTGACAATCTGTATTTTAATGCAAAATTTTGCTTTAAAAACAAAAGCAATGCAGAGATTAAAGTCATGGTAGATAATACCTTACGTAGTCTTGGATTGTTACACATTAAAGAATTGAAAGTAGGAAATGTTTTTAATAAATTAATAAGTGGGGGACAAAGAAAAAGACTAAATATTGCACTTGAATTAATACGTGAACCCTCTATCTTATATGTAGATGAACCTACATCTGGTTTGTCGTCTCGTGATTCAGAAAATGTAATGGACCTCTTACGAGAACTTGCACTAAAAGGAAAATTGATTTTTGTTGTAATCCACCAACCATCGTCGGACATTTATAAAATGTTTGATAATATGTTAATTTTAGATGTTGGAGGTTATTTGATTTATTATGGAAATCCTGTTCAAGCAATTTCATACTTTAAAAAACTTGACCATCAAGTAAATATCAACTCAGGTGAATGTACTGTTTGTGGAAATGTAACACCAGAAGTTGTTTTCAATATAATGGAAGCAAAAATGGTTGATGAATTTGGACAATACACTGAAAAAAGAAAAGTTTCGCCAAAAAAATGGGAAGAACTTCATTATAAAAATGTAGATGAAAAAGAAATTGAATTAATAGATGAAGATCCACCTACCAATTTAAAAATACCAAATTGGTTTGTTCAATTTTCAATTTATTTACGCAGAGATATATTATCAAAAATAAGTAATAAGCAATATGTTTTTCTTAATTTAACCGAAGCCCCTTTGCTTGGTTTTATCCTTTCATATATAATAAGATATATTTCAGACCCTAAATCATCAAAATATATTTTTTATGAAAATGAGAATATTCCACCTTTTATATTTATGAGCATTGTAGTTGCCTTATTTCTTGGCTTAATACTTAGTGCAGATGAAATATTTAAAGATAGAAAAATAATTAAAAGAGAACAATTTTTAAATTTAAGTAGATCAAGTTACTTGTCTGCTAAAGTGCTGATTCTCGTTCTAATATCTTCAATACAAGCTGTTGAATTTGTAATAATTGGTAACACTATTCTTGGAATAACAGGAATGTATGTCCAATATTTTTTAATATTATTCTCAATATTTGTTTTTGCAAATATGCTGGGACTCAATATATCCGACACATTTAACTCTGCTGTAACAATCTATATTCTTATCCCATTACTAATAATTCCACAAATGATACTTGGTGGAGCAATGTTTAGTTTTGATAAACTCAATAGAAAAGTTGGTAGTGTTGATAAAGTACCATTTATAGCAGAATTTATGGCTTCAAGATGGTCTTATGAAGCACTTATGGTATATCAATTTAAAAATAATAGATTTGAAAAAGAATATTTTGAAGTTGAAAAAGCAATTAGTCAAGCTGATTTTAAAATTGTTCACTATATTCCAGCAATAGAAGAACATCTAAATGAAGCATTGGAGGTTTGGGATATTATTGAATACGAAGAAGATGTTAACACAGATTCGTTGTATGAAATTATGGAATTTAATTTGGCTTTGGTCAAAAATGAAATATCAAATGAATTAAGACGAGTTCAAAAAATTAAATTTGACAAAGTAAACCTTTTGTCAATAAAAACATTTGACGAGGATTTGGCAGATGATACACAAATATACTTAGACGAACTATCAAATCATTATGGATTAGTGGTATTGACTAATGACACTGAAAAACAAGCAAAAATAGAACATCTTGCAAATGTTAGTCCTGGTCATTATAAGAAAAAAAGACGTAAATACTATAATGAAAATTTAGAAGATATTGTTAAAAATTCTTATGAAACTTATAAAATATTAATTTATGACGATAAAATAATTCAACAAATTGATCCAATTTTTAAAGACCCAGATGATTCCAATTTTATAGGTTTTAGAACACATTTTTATGCACCACAAAAATATCTTCTTGGAAACTATTTTCCTACATTTTGGTTCAATTTTGTAATTATTTGCCTTATGTCAGTTTTTTTATATTTTACTCTATATTTTAGAGTTTTATCAAGACTTATTAATCTTTTAGGCAAAATTAAAATAGGAAAATTACTTGATAAAGTAAAAATACCATCTTTACGAAAGAAAAATAAAAAAGGCAAAAAAAACAGAAAAAACCAAAAAAATAGTTAAATTTTAGTAAAAAAAATACATTTTATACTCTTTATTTTTCTTCTTTTTAATCAAAAATAAATAATTTAAAGCTTTATAAGTAAAAATAAGACTTAACCATATAAAGTATAATTCATTTTCATTAACAAATACAAAAAAAGAGTATTTATTTACCAATTATTTATTCTTAAAAATAAACAAAAACAATAAAATACAATAAAATAAAGACATTGAATGGAGATAAAAACAAAAATTCCAAAATCAATTTTTGTTTTTAATAATTATTATAGTATTTTTGCGTTATAAATAAAACAATATATTTTATGTTAAAAAAACACACTACTTTGTTTACAGCAATAATTCTTTTATCAATATTTCAGTTTGGCTGTGAGAGTTGCGGAGAAAAAAAAGATGACCCCGTAGATATAAAAGAAGACATTGCAATAACTAAATCTGTTGTAGATGAGGAAGCTATGAATGAAATTATATCAAGTTTTTCGTCGCCAGTAGAGATGGCCGCTTTGATGCAAAGTCTTGAAGTCCCTTTTTCAAAACACTTCATTGTTGATCCTAAGTTGACAGAAGATTATGATACAAAATATAAAAAAGCTTTTGCACTTGGTGTGCTAAGTACAGATTTAGGTTATCTCAATGTTTATGAAAAAACATCATTAGTTTTGGAATATCTTTCTGCAATCAAGAAAATTTCTGATGACTTGAGAATAGGACAATTTTTTGATTTTGCTACTCTCAAAAGAATATCTCAAAATGGCGGAAATGTAGATTCGCTTTTATTCTTAACTGTAACAAGTTTTCATGACATGGACGAGCATTTAAGACAAAACTCAAGAAGTAATCTTAGTTTGCTGATAATTACAGGTGTTTGGATTGAGGGTTTATATCTAATAACACAAGTTGCAGTACAAAATCCAACAGAAAAATTGAAAAATAGAATAGGAGAACAAAAAACGTTATTTAATTTTTTGTATCCAATTTTAAAATTATACAAAAAAGAAAAATATTTTAAAGACCTGGTTGATGATTTTGATGACTTTAGAAAGATATTTGAGGAAGTAAAAATTACATATACCGAAGGAGATGTTACAGTAGTAGAAGATGCAAATGGAAACCGTACCTTTATTGGTGGTGGTTCAAGTAATGTTGAAATGACCGATGAACAACTTCAAGATATGATTAAAATAACAGAAAAAATTCGTAACAAACTAATAAACTTATAATATGAAAAAGACTATAATATCATTATTTATTATCGTTCTTGCTTTTACTACATTTTTAGTAAGTGAGACAAATGCACAATGTAGACAGCAATTAGTATATGCCTGTGCCACACATCAAGATCCTAATGCAAGTGCAAGTATATATTTACGTGATTTTAACACCAAATTAAGAAGAGCAACTAAAACACCTGTGAAAGAAACTGGTACAAAATGGACAATTGTTCTTAACAAAGATGCCAAATATAGATTTAATTTATGTGTGCCAGATGGAGTAGAGGGGCAAGTGGTATTAACACTATATGATAGTCAGCATCCTGAGTTCTCAAAACCTTATTGCTCTACTTATGATAAAGATAAAGACAAAGATTACCCTTCTTTTGATTTTGTTTGTCAAAAATCGGGAATGTATTATGTGTCTATTAGATTTAAGGAGAACAGTGAGGCAAAGAAAACATGTGCAGTAGGAATACTTTCATTTGTTAGTAGTGGAGGAAAATAAAAATAGTTAAATAATTTATCTATAACCAATAAAACTTATTTTTTCGTTCAAGGCGATGTTACTAAACTGTGCCTTTATCTAAAAAATAAGTTTTTGTGTATTTGTATTTGATGAAAATTTTAAAAATATAAGGCTATAAATCATAATTAGAAATTTGATTTTAGGAATACCCTTTACCTTAAATTCCAATTGTTTGTGAAAAACCATTTTAAAAAAAGCTATGTTTCAAATACATGAAAAATTGTGATACTATTTTTACCAATTATCACATATTTGCTTTGGCTCATTTCATTAAACACACCAATGGACAATAACTCAATTTGTAGGAATTTATGTATATACTCCAATAGGGTAGAAGCCGATATTAAATCACAAAAAGTATGTGGCAAATAAAAAAAGCTGGCGTTTTTCACGAATATCAATTTCTTCGTTATATTAGAAATATTAAAACGCTCATTTACAAAGGTAAACTTTAATTCTAATATTTCAAAAA
>JAOZTW010000361.1 GCA_029938985.1 Bacteroidales bacterium
TTAAAATACAAAGATACAAAAAAAATATTAAGGTAGTAAAATTTTATTTGTAAAACATAAAAAACACATTGAATTTAAACTAAATTTCCATTGTTTTTTATTTTTAAAATTTAAAACTATAGCTTATAGAGGGAATAATAGGGAAGAGTGATTGTTGGTAGAGTTTTAAATCTTTTGTAATCAATGGTATTGTTCCATTAGTTAAGGAGGCACCAACTTCAGTTTCTCTTTCAAAATAATAGTAATAAGGATTTTGTTTGTTGTAAACATTATACACACTCAAATTTAATGTGTGTTTTGTTTTTTTATAGTTCCAAGCATAATTAAAGGAAAAATCTAAACGGTGATATGCTTGCATTCTATACGAATTTATTTTATCATAAGTAAAAATATCTACCGAATATGGGTCTAAATTAGAAGTATTATATTTTACTAAAGGTAAAGTAATAGGATAGCCCGACCCGTATGTCCATGTAGTTGTAGCTGAAATTCTTTCATTAAAATGATGAATTAAAACAATATCAAAATCAAAACGTCGGTCATATTTCGAAGGAAAAGCTTTTCCTCTATTTAAGTTCTCAAATTTTCTATCTGTAAATGAATATGTTGTAGAAATCCAACCTGTTGTTTTCCCACTTTTTTTTGATAACAAGAGTTCTATTCCTTTGGCAGTGCCTATTCCTCCTGTTTCAATAATATTCTCCCAATTCTCCAATGCAGAAAATGAACTACCAGATTTAAAAGCAATAAGATTATACATTTTTTTGTAATATCCCTCAAGTGAAAGTTCCATTTTTTTATTAAATAAATTTTGATTAAAAGCTATTGAAAACTGCTCTGATTTTTCTGGTCTGGCAATTTTTGTTGCAGGCAACCAGTAATCAGAAGGTAAACCTGTTCCTGAATAACTGAGTAAATGAACATATTGTTGCATTTTTGTGTATGTAAATTTAATAGAAGTATTATTGTTTAAAATGAAATTAATTAAAAACCTCGGTTCTATATGGTTATAAGAATTAGTTTTGATAATGTAATTTGTGTATCTAAGACCTACAACAAAATTTAACCATTTAAAAAGTTTATATTCTGTTTCACAATAGATGGCATTGTCTAAACTGATAATTTTATTATTACTAAAAGTAGTATCAACTAACACTATTTTTGCTTGTTCTTGATACAAAGTATTATTTCCAGGCATAAAATTATGGAAAATTGTATTCGCTCCAAGTTTCACATTTAGTTTTGATGTAGGGTAAAATTCAAAATTTGTTTGAATACTGTAATCTTGTACCAAAGAATAAGTGTTATTGTATGTTTTTTGTGTTGTGGAATTAATTGTTAAAATCTTTTTTTGATTAGTGGAATATTTATACTCAGAAAATGAAATAATTGTATTGGAAAAGATTTTTTTTCCAAATAAATGATTCCACCTTATTGCAACCATTTTATTTCCCCATTTCGATGTATTTGACTTTTTAATAAATTCAGTTTTATTATTCATTATTAAAAAGTCGTTGCCCATATAAGAGCTAAAAAAGAGTCTATCTTTATTTGATAAAATAATATTTGTTTTAAAATTTATATCATAAAAATGATAGTTTAAGCCCAAATCAAATATTGCAAGTACTGGAATAGGGTTTCCTCGCAAAGAAAAAAGAAAAGAACTTTTATTTTTTTTTATTGGAGCTTCCAACATTAATTTTGTACTAAGAACTCCAATAGATGCCGACGAAGAGATTTTTTTCATATTCCCTTCTTGCATACGAATATCTAAAATAGAGGATAGTCTGCCACCGTATCTAGCAGGAAATCCACCTTTTATAAGTTTAACATTTTTAATTGCATCTGAATTAAATACAGAATACAAACCGCTAAAATGATTTACATAATAAAGCGGAACATCGTCTAATATAATAAGATTTTGGTCGCTACTCCCACCTCGAACATTTAAACTACTTTTGCCTTCTCCACCTGTTTGAACTCCAGGGAGATATTCAAATGCTTTTATAACATCTACTTCACCAAATAAACTGGGTATTTCTTTTATCTCTTTTATATTCAAATTAATAATACCAACTTCATTTTTCTTTATATTATTTGAAGCAGTAACACTTACAACAGTTAATTTATTATTAGATGAGAGTTGAATATTTTTAATAATATTTTTATTTGCTTTATATTTAAACGTTTTGGAAGCATGTCCAACAAAAGATATTATTAATTCTGTTTCACTATCAGCATAAAAATTAAGAGTGTAATATCCAAACGAATTGGTTATAGTTCCTTTATTTTTATTGTTATCGTAAATGTGTGCACCTATAATAGCTTCGCCAGACAAACTATCTGTTATAAAGCCACTTATATTGTATTTTTGTTGTGAAAACAATAATTTAGAAACAGATAATATAATAAATATAAAGAATATTTTTTTCATGAGTTTATTATTTTTCTACTATTTAAAATGCGATAGAGTCTACAATATATGTGACAATCTCTTCTTGATAACCAGCAAAAATTCCATATCCATTTTGAACATTAGAATAAATATTCATATGTTCATTTTGTCCAAATAAAATATCCGTATTTTCGTTGTAATGATATTCAAGCAAGGAGGTTCTGTATTTATAATACTCTTTAGAAACACTTCTAAATACTAAATGATAAACAGAACTATTGTTTACGGTTGAATTGTCCGCTTTTTCACCTGTAAAATATGAAATAGATAGTTCATACTCTTGACCATTAAATAATGCATCTGAAAAAGGCAAATACTTTGGATATTGTACTCCTAAAGTAAATAATTTTGGATAATAATTTTCAGATAAAATAACTTGGTCGTCAGAATAAAGTGTTTCCCAATAAGAATCATTAAAAGGTTCAAAAAAAATTTCGTAGTAATTTTTTTCATTAGGAGGGTCATCAAATTTTATTCTAAGTTCTGAATAAATAAATCCATCGTTGTCAACATAAGCAAATGGTATTATTGTTGTATCTTTTACAAATACTTTGCTTGGAATAATATCTTCTGCATATACCTTGTCAAAACCCTCGGCTTCAACTTGAATATAATATTTATTATTCTTTTCTGGGTGAAAATCAAACAGTTGATAGTAACCTAAGGAATCATCATAAGGTATTTTGGCTACAAGAGTATTATTAGTGAAAATTTCAACATTAGCATAATCTATTTTAGTGTTACTTAAAGTATCTAAAATTGAGGTACTTTGAAAAACTTCGACTATAAATACTCTTGGGCTTGGCAAAGTAAAAGGAACAAATGTGCATTTAATACTAAGTTTTGGTTTCTGGTTTGGCAATTCTATTTCTATTTTTTTTGTGCAAGAAATAAATATTGTAACTATTGTAATAAAATAAAAAAACTTTTTAATCATTTAATTTTGTTTTAATTAGTGATTCAAGATGGAAAATTGAGTTTTCAAAATCTATAACCTTGTTGTTTACTACATACGTAGGTGTAGAGTAAATTTTTCTTTCAGATATAAGTTGTTTATTTTTCATTAGTTTAGTTAAAATTAGTTCACTTTCAAAATCTTCTCTAAATTTTAGTGTGTCTATTCCAATTCTATTTGCTGTTTCTACAAAAAAATTAGGTTGATTTATCTTCTCTAAATTATTAAAAATAATATTGTGCATTTCCAAAAATTTGTCTTGCATCGATGCCGCTTCACAGGCTAAAGCTGTTTTGTCAATATAACTACTGTAAAAAACAAAATGAAAATTCACTTTAGTTTTATATTTACTAATTAATTTTGAAAGTATTTTTTCTGATTTTTGACAGCTTGGACATAAATAATCAGAAAAAATGTAAACATTTACAATGTTATTATTTGCTTCTTTAAAACTATGTGAGTCTATATTTGACATATCAACACTTCTTAAATTAGCAGGTAATAAATTTATATTTATTTGATAAATATATTTATTTGATAAATATATTTTAAAGAATCAACAAATTCATCTTGTCGTTCTTTTTCATAATATGTTGTTAAGTAGGAGATGATATTTGAAGTATCAGCATCTGTTATATTTTGATCCAAAACATATTTTTCAATATCTAATAGCGAAATATTTTTTGATTTATTTTTAATCTGTTTCTGAATTAACTCTTTGATTGATAAATTATTTTTATCTGCTTCTTTTTTAATTAATATTTTTGCTATTTCCATATCAATTATCTTGTTTCTTAACTTGAAAATTTGTTTACTTATAGTTATATCAACACTATCTAAACTTATTTCAATTCCTTCTGCTATTGCTACAATATTATCTTTTTTAGAACAAGATACAAAAAAAATAATAAATATTAAATATACAACTTTTGTTTTCATCATTTTTTTTTTGCATGTTTCATAAGTGTAAAGTTTAAGTTATTTTAAAACTTTTAAAATAACTTAAACTTTTAGGCTACCCACGTAAAGTTGCACATCGCTCTCGCACAAACAATTGTATATAAACTGTTGGCGTGGCTTTAAACCACACCGACAGTAATTTATTGTCCAACTTTAAATGCGTAGCCAACTTTTACACTTATGAAATATGACATTTTTTTATATTTGGTGCTTAATAGGTTTTGTGTACCACTTGTTACGGTAAATAAAACCTTCGGCTTCTTCTGGAATATCAATTACGAAACAATTAGCTCCATCAAAATAACTATTAGGATATGAACATTTAGGCTATCCACGTAAGGTTGGACAAAGATGATTATCAACGACTTTTTGTGGCAAGTGTGGACGCTTGCCACATAGTCATTTATGCGTAAAGCGTCCACGCTTTACACGAATTTTTTTGTCCAACTTTACGTGGGTAGCCAACATTTATTTCCCGATTCTGGAGTATAATAAAAATTATCTCTATATATAAAAGCATTTGTTCCTGAGGGTGGTTTGCCAAAAATACAATTAGCTCCATCATAACCACCTATATAACAAGAAGAACTATAAAACTTATTAATTTTGTAATATACTTGCCAGTTAGCTGTGTGTTGTCCTACATGTGGATATAATACAATTCCATTTTTATAATAATTATAATCTTCAACCCAATTTATCCAAGCATGTTCATAATATAATGGAAATGAATTAGCTCCACTTGCATTTTCTAAAGTAAGCCAATTACTATACCATCTTCTCTTCACTCGTAGTTTAATAAAATGTGAATAACCCCAAGGACTCATTTGTATACCAACAAATCCTTTATTGAAAAAACCTATTGGCAAAAAGGTTTTTGTTGATTTCTCGCCTTTATAAGTGGTTGATAATGTAAAATTATTGTTATTACTTTTAAAATTCCTTGCAATATATTCTATTTTTATTACTGGATCAATAAATTCTTGATCTGAGCCCTCGCTTTGCTCAATATAGTTCTCATTTTCTTTCGGTTTTTTTTCTACGTCTAAATTTAACCCAAAAGAATTATCGTTAATAAATTCATCTAAAGCAATTTCATCATCTGAATATACTGCAAGATAAATTGTATTTTCTCCAGAATCATCATATACACACAATTCTTTTCTATGTTCTCCAAGCCAATCTTTTTTAAAATTTGAAGTTTCATCTTCATTTGTCTCCAAAGCTTCCTCTTTCTCACAACTACTAAAAAACATTCCTCCAGCAAAGGTAATCATTACTGCCAATAAAATAAAAGAAATTCTAATTTTTTTCATTTTTAAGT
>JAOZTW010000362.1 GCA_029938985.1 Bacteroidales bacterium
TATATAAATGACGGATTAACAATTACAAATTTACAAAGTGCTGTTCCAATTGATTATCACGTTCATTATTTAGATGGCAGTTCATTCAACACAGGAGATGAAATTGAATATACTGAAACAGATTATGAAGTAACCAGTGCATCTACAATGGTAATAAAAAAAGTAATGTTTACGCAACTTCCTCATATGGAAGAAAATTACTGGGAACCAGGAATTGGTGGTGGAAGTTATCCAGACGTTTATTTGCAAATTTCAAAATATAATGGTAGTTCTTGGGAAACTATTAACTCGTATGTAGATGATTATTTCAATGAAACAACATCAACAATGCTTGATAATCATACAGTTTTTTGGGATACTAATTTTGAAATATCTGATTTTAATATGATTTATGCTTTTGATGCTTGGGACTACGACTCTGGCGAAGATGATTTTATGACAGATATGCAATTTACTGTTAATAATGATATTATAAATTCGGGTGATTTTCCAACAACAAAAATATTATACGACAGTGATAAAAATATTCGAATAGAACTTCAAATTGAATGGGCTGAAAAATAAATTTAGAATAGGGAAATTACTAAATATCAAATAATAAAAAAAAAATGTATAGAACCTTTATTTTGAATGAATTAGCTTAACGAATGATTTGCGATTTATTTGACAGGTTGGAAAGACTGCAATATTTTTTCACTTACGTTCAAAATATTGCAGTCTTTCCAGCCTGTCATTTAGAGATTGTGAAAAATGATTTCGTCAACGAACTGACTGAAAATAAAGGCTCTAACATTTTCTTGAATTTCATTGCCTTTTTCAAGGTGCAAAAATTTACAATTGTGCGTTAATTTGAACGATTGATTAAGGATTGACATTGTGCAAAAAAAGGCAACGAAAATCAAGAAGTTACCGTTACCCACAACTTTATCATACGATATCAAAAAAAAATGATTTAAAAATTTGTTTATTTAATTGATTTGACTAATTTTGTCAAATCACTTTTTGTCAAAAAAATATTACTATGAAGTCATTTGGAGAAATAATCAAAGAAAAAAGAGAAGAAAAAGGTTTATTTCTTAGACAGGTTTCCGCTTTAATGGAACTTGACCAAGCAATTATTAGTAAGTTAGAAAGACAAGAGCGAAAAGCATCAAGAGAACAAGTTCTAAAATTTGCTGAAATTTATGACTTAAATCCAAAGGATTTAATAATATCATGGAGAAGTGATAAAGTCGCTTATGAATTAATGAACGAAGAAAATGCAGAACAAATTCTTAAAGTTGCAGAAACAAAAGTTAAATATTTAAAGAAAAAAATAGGATGAAAAAGAATTTACTATCATTATTTTCAGGTTGTGGCGGAATGGATATTGGCTTTGAAGGAGGGTTTATAATTCCTAAAACTACTTTGAATATTAAAATAAATAAAGATTGGATAGATAGTGAAACAGAAACACGCTACTTATTAAAAGAAACAATCTTTGAAACTCTTTTTGCAAATGATATAAGTGAAAATGCAAAAAAAGCATGGGACAATTATTTTTCTCAAAAAAGAACTAATTTTGACAACAATACATTTAAAGTTGGAAGCATAGTTGATTTAGTAAAAGAATATAATTCTGGCAAAAAAGATATTTTTCCTAAAAATGTAGAAATAGTAACAGGAGGATTTCCATGTCAAGATTTTAGTGTTGCAGGTAAAAGAAATGGATTTAATTCTCATAAAGACCATAACGGTAAGATAATTACAACTGAAATTCCAACAGAAGAAACCAGAGGAAAACTCTATATGTGGATGAAAAATGTAATAAAAATTACTTTACCTAATATATTTATAGCAGAAAATGTAAAAGGTTTAGCAAATTTAGGCGAAATTAAAGATATTATTCAAGATGATTTCTCTAAAATTAATGGCGATGGATATATCGTATTACCACCGCAAGTTTTGCATGCAGGAAATTTTGGAATTCCCCAATCACGTGAAAGAATTTTTTTTATTGGTTTTAAAAAATCTGCATTAACAAAAGAAGCATTATTTGAATTATCAAAAAAAGAAATTCCAAATAAATATAGCCCTTATCCTATTGCAACTCATCGTCTAAATGGAGAGATGCACTATTCATCAGTTGAACATTTGATGACTAATTTTACAAATTGCAAAAATGTACTTTGGGACTTAAAAGAACCTGAGAAAAGCTCTGATTTATCTCAGATATATTATTCTAAGGCTAAATTTATGGGCAAGCATTGTCAAGGTCAAAAAGAAATTAATTTAGAAAAACTCGCACCAACTATAAGAGCGGAACATCATGGTAATATTGAGTTTCGGCGATTATCTTCTGATAATGGAGGACAAGATTTATACGAACTTAAAAAAGGACTAAAAGAAAGACGTTTAACATTAAGAGAATGTGCAAGAATTCAAACGTTTCCTGATGATTTTAATTTTGTTATTCCTTCAAATGAAAAAAGGAAAAAATTTAAACTAAGTCCATCACAAGGCTATAAATTAGTTGGAAATGCAGTTCCACCTTTGTTAGCATATCACATAGCAAAAAAAATAGAAAGTAATTGGAATTTTTATTTCAATTCTTAGTGTTTTTATTGTTTATTAAAATTTAATTTATGACCAAACTAAAAGAAAAAGATTACTTAAAATATTTTTTGACCGTATATTTTTACACTATTGAAAACAAGCTAAATAGTAAGGATAATGGACTAAAAGATATTAAGTTTCAATCAGAAGAAGCTAATACAGATGAATACTTAAAGAAATACTTTAAAGAATTTATTTCATCAAATAATAATATCAAAGACACGTCAATTAAATTCTTGAAAATGAAAATTGACGAAAAAGAGTTGAAAATAAACATTTCAGATTTACGTTCTTTTGAAATAACAAAAGTATTATTACCCGAAGAATTATCTGAACTTCAAAAAAAAGAAATATCTAAAAGTAAAAAATCAGTATATACAAGCCCCGATTTATATTTGGAAATATCCTGTGGTAAAAACACTTATCATGAAACCTTAGAATTAAAATCTACATTAAAGAATAAAATACCAGGTTCAAGTGTTCAGCAAGTGTCGCCTTTTGAATGGGTAATTTTCATAAAAAGGAATTCAGAAAGTGTTGATATATCTACTGGATTTTATATAAACAGCATAACAAGCAAATTGCCATTTCCAGACAGAAGTCCTCGTCCACAAATAGGATTTAAAACCTTAGTCGATTGGAATAATAAAAATAGAACAGTAGCAGATAATACGCTTACTATTGAAAGTAACAGTAAGATTAATAAAGAAAAAATTACGTTATTGACTGATTGGCAGGATTTTTTAGCGAACGAATGGTTAGAAATAATAAAAATGAATAAGAAAAAAGCAAATGAGAAATGGTTTAATAATGCCATAAGAAAATTTGCAGTTAAATTTCTTGAATATTCTGAAAACCTTGATAAAAAAGAAAAGGATAATCTTAAAAACACATTGAATAGATTAATAAAATAATATATTGAGTGGGTAACATTGTGTTGGAAAACAGCGGCAAGGCAGCTTGTTCCGCTTCGCTTCGGCTACACAAGCCGCCTTGCCACCGTTTCCATACACATTTCCGATATATGCAATGGCAAAATTGGTAACAAATCACTAATTAGTCTCTGAACGGAAATAGATAATAATCTAATATACAAAATCTTACAGAGATAAGTCATTTTGAATATTTATAATTTACTAAGGCTATAGTACAGGGGTGTATTTTTAAAATGTCTGATTATTAGCATTTTAGGTCAATATACCTATAGAACATTCAAACTGATTTATCTCTGTATTAATCTGAATTACAAGATATTATCTATTTCCGTCCAGGCACTAATTAGAAACAATAAATTAAACTAATTTTGCTAAATTTTCAAAAAAAAAAAATCAAAATAAGATGAAAACAAAACAAATCTTAATTTTTATTACTATCGTTTTAATCGCAGCGATTTTAAATTCATGCGAAAAACCAGAGCCAGTAGGACATATTTCAGGAACTGTAACAGATGAGAATGGAATTGCAATTGAAGGTGCTAAGATTACAATTGCAGCTCTATCAAAAGAAACTCAAACAAACAGTACGGGTTCTTTTGAATTTAGAGAAGTAGCTGTTTCAAATAGCTATACAATTAAAGCGCAAAAAGTAGGCTACAAAGAAAATTCTGCAAAAACAAATGTAGCTGATAATCAAACAGCCAAAGTTACTATTGAGTTAATAACAATTATTGAAAAACCCGAAGTTTCAACAGGAAATGCAACAAATATTACTGCAATTACTGCAAACACAAAAGGAATAATTTCAAATGTTGGAAGTAGCCCGATTACAGCTCACGGACATTGTTGGTCAACTTCACCTGACCCAATTTCAAGTCTTTCAACAAAAACAGATAAAGGTAATACAAGTTCGGTAGGAGAATATACAAGCTCTTTAACAAATTTACAATCAGACACAAAATATTATGTTCGTGCTTATGCTACTAATTTGCATGGTACAAGTTACAGTAATGAAATTTCATTTACAACCGAAATAGGAACAGCCATAATAACAATTTCAGACCCTACAAATATTGATTTCCAAACCTTAACGGCAAACGGAAATATTACCGATTTAGGAGAAGCAAACCCAACTCAGCATGGTTTTGTGTGGTCTATTGACAATTCTAATCCAACCACAACAAGCAACGATGGAATAAAAGAACTTGGAAACACTACAACAAGCGGTTCATTTTTAAGCAATTTAACAAATTTTATTGCTGCAAAAGATTATTACATTCGTGCTTTTGTAACTAATCAATACGGCACAACTTACAGCGATGTAATTACTTTCAAAACAAAAAATAGTTTTGATTATGGAGGACAATCTTATAATGTGGTACAAATTGGAAACCAAATTTGGATGGCTGAAAATTTGAATTATGAAACAGCTAATTCATATTGGTATGATAATTCACAAACAAACGGCGATATTTACGGCAGATTATATACTTGGAACGCTGCAAATTCAGCTTGTCCGAGTGGTTGGCATTTGCCGAGTGATGCGGAATGGACAACGTTAATAAATCAACTTGGAGGAGAAAGTGTTGCAGGTGGAAAAATGAAAGAAACTGGAACAAGTCATTGGGATAGTCCAAATACAGGAGCTACTAATGAGAGTGGGTTTAATGCTTTGCCTGGAGGTTATAGAGATGATTATGACAATGGTTTTTATTTATTAGCTAATATTGGCAGGTGGTGGTGTTCAACAGAAAGTAACACGTCAAATGCTTGGGGATACTACACAAGTAATGATAATATAAAAATAGTTAGCGAGATTAATACTAAATCTAATGCTTTTTCTATTCGCTGCATAAAAGATAATTAAAAAAAATTATTTCTAACATTTGTGATTTACTACAAAATAAATCGCAAATAATTTTTCTAATTTAATAAATTATTGTACTATTTGGTTTCGAGTTTAAATTTTACAACAAAACGCAATGAAAAAAACGCTAAGAATAGGACATTCCGATTTCAAAAGAATTATTAATGACAATGGTTATTTTGTTGATAAAACCCTGTTTATTAAAGATTTCTTTGAAAATAGTAGTTATATTTTACTAATGCCACGTCCAAAGCGTTTTGGTAAAACATTGAATTTATCAATGATTGAGCATT
>JAOZTW010000363.1 GCA_029938985.1 Bacteroidales bacterium
TTTTACAAATCATTGATAATCATCACAAAATGAACACAAAAACTTTAGTTAATAAATTTTAAACCAATTCTTAATTCCTAATTCTTAATTCCTAATTCTTTGCCATAAACTATTGCTTTCAATTAAATATAATTATTGCTACTATTAAAAGTATAAAAATTATTGAAGAACTGATAACATATCTCAAATCAATTTTCTTTACCTTTTTATAATCCTCTTCTTCTTCGTTGCTTACCCTGTTGGCTGTAATTATTGATTGAATTAGGTTTGCAATAATCAACATATAACTAAGTACGTATATTTTGTCCATTAGTACCATGTAACCAACATCTGGCAGATTTGCAGTGTATGATTGTTGTAAAAAAACAGCGGCTAATAAAGCTCCAATTGGTAATGATATTCGTGCATCAATAAAACCTGGAAATATTAACATTGTTCCAAGACTTGATAATAATACTACAATTAAAGGAAGAAGCAACTTCCAGAAAAAGAAACTAAAAGGACGAACTATTTCTAAATTATATGTCAAATTACTATATTCTTCTTTGTCAATATTAGGCATACCAAAGCTCGTATTATATTTATTATTAAAAGAATTTATTGTACTTCCTCCAATACTCCAACCTGGAATTTTTAATTCAGGTCTAAATCCACTTTCGTTTTCGGCTGGTAAATATACTAATTGTAGATTTGTGTATTCAGAGTTTTCTATTTGAATATCAAGCTTTTGAATATCTAATGGAAAATCTTTTAATAAGAATGGATGATAAAAACGACCTTCAACTCTCAAAATGTTATAATTAAAACCATCTGATAATATTTGTGTTGTATCGTAAATAGAGTGTTTTGTAAAACCCCATTTTTCAACATAATTTACAAATTCAATGTTTGTAAGCGGATTAATTTTCCCTTTCCATTTACACCATAAATAAAAATCGGCATAATACGAATTTGCAGACATATTGATGTCATAAATATTCATTAAATAAACTCCTACATATACCTTTTCTGCTTTCTCCGATATTTTATTAATATCAACAGGGTATAAATCAGCTTTTGCAATTGTTATTGCAAATAAGGAAAGACATGTTAAAATAAAAAGTCTTTGTACTTGTTTTGTAATATTTTTTTTCATGTGTTTAAAATTATTATTTCATTTTCAATTATTTCTTGTTTATGGATTTATCAGTTCTATTATAGGGTCTTCTTTGTTTAAATTGTTTCCTATTTGTTCGGAAGTTGCTCTACAGCCAGCAAAGCATTTTTCAAATAATTCGCAATCGGAACAATATTTTGGAACGGTATCTGTCCATGAATTAACATAATCAGAGGTTAATATAGTTTCTAAATTGTCGTCAAAAATATTACCTATATTTATTGGCGAATGACTATTTATCCTTATATAACCATCAATATCAAGCGTTAATGGTCTGTTTATGACGTTTCCTGAACAATAACTAAATTGAATATTTTTATAATTATTTGGGTTTATTAAACAATGAGGAATAATAACCGTTGAAATTATATTCAAATTATATTTTTTAGCTATAAAATCTATTTCAGAAAAAGTTTTTTTTAATTCCAATAAAGTTGGGAGCAACAAAGAAACATTATTTATACCTGCTCCACCGATATTAAATCTGTTTATCAAGATTTCAGTAATTCCAAGTTTGTATAAAAATTCTATTGTTTTGTAACTAATTGATAATCATACAAACACTGCTTTGTAGGGACTACCCAAAAACAGACCTTTAAAAAGAGTCGTTTATATACAGCGAACAAATTAATATCCTAATAGTTTCAAAAAATCTTTATTTTTATCCATAAAATTTTTCAAAGTTTTGTTATCAAAATACACTTTATGCTCCCCCACTCTACCCTTCCGAGCCGAAACACTTGTTTTTTTAATACCCTTAATTTTTTTTGCAAAAGTATAAAATGGTCTAAATAAATTATTTGATTGTTTTAATCTAATATCAATTATTTTTTCATTTGCCTTAATATTAAGCTGTTCGGAGATATTAAATATTGTTTTTGTATAATTGTTTATTAAATCTTCAAATTTAACAAATACAATTTTGTTTGCAAACTCCGACTCTTTCCACGCTTTTACATGATATTTCCACGACTCTATTCTATCAAGATTACTAATTTGAGGGTCAAAATTATTTTTTGTTTCCAAAAATTCATCAAATTTTAATTTATCAATATTTTTATCATAAGCTCTCATATATTCAAACAGTGAGACCATTACATCAAGTCCGTTTCTGTAAACATAAATAATATTTGAGTTTTCAAACAATTGCTTAACATAGTCAATATCTGTTGTGTTTTTGTAATAAGCATCAAAAGAAGGTAAGTAATGAGATTTTATAATTCTTATGTTTTTCAGAATTTTTTCATCAAATTTTTTAATAGATATTTTTTTATTATGCCTTGAATTTGTTTGGTCTATATTTACATAATCTGCTTTTTTATAAGCCTTAAAGTTATTTGATATGCTATCAATAGTTAGGTGTGTACCAGACCTGCGATGTGAAACTACAATTATATTTTTCATTTTTAAATTTGTTTTCAATTTTTTTTCATAATTTTGCTTTATTTAAAACAGCTAAAGTAAATATTTTTTTAACAATAACAAATAAAACCCTCATTGAGGAATTTAATAGCTATCGCATTATAGAAATTTTCCACACAAAGCGATGATTAAACCATATTTTAAAACAGATGAAAATAGTATTACTAAGTACTTTTGGCAAACAAGGAGGAGCGGCGGTTGCCTGCCAAAGAATATCCGAAAGTTTAAATAAAAATAATGGAATAGAAGCAAAATTATTGGTTTTGCACAAAAATTCTGAAAATAATTCTGTAGTTAAAGTCAAAAGCAATAAGTATTCAAATTTTATTAGATTTGCTTTTGAACGACTTGTTTTTTGGAAACATGAGCGTTCCAAAAGCGTGCGTTTTGCTTTTTCGCTATCAAATACAGGCTTGGATATTTCAGAAAATCAATTAATTAAAGAAGCAGATATAATAAATATTCATTGGATAAATCAAGGATATTTATCGCTCAAAAACATTGAACAACTTTTAAATTTGAACAAACCAATTGTTTGGACTTTACACGACATGTGGGCTTTTACAGGAGGTTGTCATTATGCTGGTGATTGTTTGAATTTTCAAAAAACTTGTGGTAATTGTCATTTTTTGAAAAATCCAAAAGAATCGGATTTATCAAAAAAAACATATCACAAAAAGTTAAAAATATTTAAAAATAAAAAAATAACAGTAGTAACCTGTAGCAAATGGCTTGGTGATGTAGCTAAATCGTCAAGTTTATTTAAAGATTTTAGAGTTGAATCGATTAAAAATCCGATAAATACAGAGATTTTTAAACCCATTGGTAAGCAAAAAGCATTGCAAAATTTGAATATTGTATCCAATAAAAAAACAATTCTTTTTGGTGCTATGAACGTGGGCGATAAGCGAAAAGGTTTTGAATACTTAAAAAAAGCATTATTTCAATTATCAGAAAACAAACCAGATACTAAAAACGAAATTGAAATATTAATTTTTGGGAAACAAAAAGAAGAGATAGAATTACCGTTTCCTCAAAAAAATCTTTCTTTTATAAAAAATATTAATGATATAATTTCAGTTTATAATGCAGCAGATGTGCTTGTTATTCCGTCGTTAGAGGACAATTTGCCAAACACAATTTCGGAATCACATGCCTGCGGAACACCTGTTGTAGGTTATAACACAGGAGGTATAAAAGAAATGATTGAGCATAAAAAAAATGGGTACTTGGCAAAATATAAATCAACAGAAGACTTGGCAGAAGGTATATATTGGGTTTTATTTCAGACCGATAACTCTATTAAAAAACATGCACGACAAAAAGCAATTATTAATTATTCGGAAGAAACAATAAGCAAAACTTATCTAAAATTATACGATGAGTTAATAAATTGATTTCATTAAAAAACAAAAATATACACTTAGTGAAAAAGAAAAAATAACTAAGGCATATTAAAACATATAATTAACCAATTTATGCGAAGTTATTTTTATTTAATATGCCTTAGTAATCATTGTCGAACTCCCTTGTTTACACAAAATTTTTAATCCAACTAAAAAAGGTAGTATTTATTTTATAATTTTATTTGTATCTTTGTAAAAATATATCACCATAAAAAATTATTTCAATGAAAAACTACGAAATACTCCCAAATCCACTTTATGATAATGTTTTTAAATATTTATTAGAGGATATTGAATCGGCAAAAATAATATTATCTGTACTTTCGAACAGAAACATTACTGACTTACACTATGAGTCTGGGAATTTTACCGAAAAAAAAACAGTTTTGGATAAAGAAAAAAAAATATTGGAAATAGAAAATAAAGCAAACAAGAAAAAACAAGAAGCAGATAAAACTGAATGGCAATTAATAGATACCGAATTAGAATTACAAAAAAGTAAAGTAAAAGACCCACATACAGGAAATGATATAGCAAGAGCACATCTTGATTTTATTGCCACCATAAAAGACCCTTCTGGCAAAGAAGAACACATAATGATAGAGTTGCAAAAAGAAAACGACCCTTCTGATATTTATCGTTTTAAACGTTATATAGCTAAAAATTTCATTAAAAAAGTAGAACGAACAAAAATAAATTCTCGCACAAAAGTACCAGAGAAGCAAATAGTAAGTTTACCAATACTTCCTATTTTTATTCTCAATTTTAAAATAGAAGACGATATAAAAGACCTTGTTTTGCATGTTAATAATGAGACCAGAGGTTTTTGTACAAAAAAAATTTTAGAAAAACCTAACGAATTTATCGACAATTTGACTTATGGCTTAATAATAGTTCAATTACCACATTTAGATAATATTAAAGAAAATATGTTGCAGTTGCTAACAACCGAAGAATTAAAAAGAACATATAAACTATTAAGTTTTTTTGACCAAAGTTTAATTTATAACAATAACAGGCATCGCTTACGATTACCTACTGAACAAATGCCAAAGGATTTTGGACGAATAGTGAATCGTTTAAAATCTGCCTCGCTCGACAATCCTGATTTAGAAGAAGAAATGTTTGCGGAAGATGAATATATTCAAATGCTTAAAAATAAATATAGAACAATTAATAATCTCTCGGACGAATTAAATAGTACGACAAAAAAATTGAGAAATACGACTATAAAATTAGATAAAGAAAAATTAATAAGAAAAGAAGCTGAAAAACAAAAAAAAGAAGAAAAAAACAAAAGATTAAAAGCTGAGAAACAAAAAAAAGAAGAAAAAGATAAAAGATTAAAAGCTGAGGAACAAAAAAAAGAAGAAAAAAACAAAAGATTAAAAGCTGAGGAACGTATAGCTTTTTTAGAAAAAAAATTGCAAGAAGAAAAATTATGACCTAACTGAAAAGTCGGGAAAACTTTTTTGCAATATTTATCTATTTAATTTTCACGGCAATAAATAATTTATTTGATTTTTATTAATCATTTTTAAATATTTAGACAAACAGTTTTTCCAATTATTCTGCATATTACTGAAAAGTCGGGAAAACTTTTCTTGTGACAATTAACTATATGATTTTCAATAAAAAAACCAATTTACTATATTAAGACTTAAGTACATAGAGTAATGTTTTTTGTGTATAATA
>JAOZTW010000943.1 GCA_029938985.1 Bacteroidales bacterium
AAGAGTTTAAGCAAATAATGAATAATGGCGGTTTTGATGTAGTGATTGGAAATCCGCCTTATGTGAGAGCTGATACCGAGAACAAGAACTTCATTAAACAACGAAAATATTTAGACAATTCTCTTGATTATAAAACATTATATGAAAAATGGGATTTAATGATACCATTTTATGAGCGGACAATAAAACTTTTAAAAATTAATGGAATACATAGTTTTATTGTCTCAAATGCGATAACAACTTCAAAATATGCCTTAAAATTACAAAAATGGATAATCAGAAATAAAAATTTGTTGTCAGTTAGTTATTTTGAAGATATTGAAGTTTTTAAAAAAGTTGGAGTTGTTCCTGTAATTACAATTATTATAAATCAAAAACCAGATTTAAGTTATAAAAAAATAATCCATAAAAAAATACTTGATGATAAAACTACTATTATTCAAAACTTTAAAAATCAGAGTGAAGCAATTCCAATTAGTGTTTTTAAAAAATATTATAGAATAAATAAAATTAGAGTAAAAAATATTTTACTGAAAGATATTTGTTACTTGAGTGTTGGAATGGTTATTAATGCAGATGAAAAAAAGGCAAAAGGAAAATTTTCAAAAGATGATTTAATTCATTTTAAAAAAACTGCAATTAACACAAAACTATTTATAGAAGGTAAAGATTTGAAAAGATACATGATTGAACGAATAAAATACTTGGAATGGAATACTAAACGTGTTCCTAATGAATTGAGAAGAGCTACATTTTCAGAGTTATATGAAGGTAATAAAATTTTACGAGGTAGAGTTACTGAGGGGACTTTTGACAACACGGGAATTACATGCAATGATGGAGTAATTGTGTTTAAGTTGTTTAATGATTTAAAAAAAGTAAAAAATAGAAGTATTGATAATTCGGTAAAAAAAAATAATGAAAAACCAAGACATGAATTAGAGACAATTTCACAAAATTTTGATTTAAAATATTTACTAACAATTATTAATTCTAAATTTGCAAAAAGTTTTCTCAATAATATTAGACGGCATAGACTGAAGAACTACTTTTATCCGGATGATTTTAGAAAATTAGCTATTCCAATAATTTCAAAACAAAAACAACAAATATTTATTAAAAAAGCAGATTTAATGATTAAATTAAATAAAAAACTGCAAGAAAAAACAGGTAAATTTATTAAACGGATAAAAGCTAATTTAGAAATTAAAAAAATAAATAATAAATTAAACACTTTTTATAATCACGATTTTAAAACTTTTATTAGTGAACTAAAAAAACAAAAAATTACTCTATCTTTTAAAGAACAAGACCTTTGGGAGGATTATTTTGATGATTATAAAAAAGAAATAAATGATTTGCAATTGCAAATAAATCAAACAGATACAGAAATTGATAAAATGGTTTACCAACTTTATGAACTAACAAAAGAAGAAATTGAAATTATAGAAAATGCAAGCAAATACAATAAAAAATGAAATTGATTACAATATACTTGGTACTTTATATGAACAATCGTTGGATAAATATGTTAGAAAACATGGCGGTATTTTTTACACCCCCAAATTTATTACCAACTATATTGTAAAAAACACTGTTG